>JBHLLI010000119.1:0-12841 GCA_048885765.1 Candidatus Hermodarchaeota archaeon | reverse complement strand
TATATCCACTTCATAACTTTTACAAAATCTTTTGGAAATCCATAAGAAGTCATTTTTTTTGTAAAGATTTTTGATTTTGGATTAGAATATGTTATGTTATTACCGAGTATATTTGTCATGATTTCAGAGATTGCATAGAAATTAAGTGCTTCACTTCCTGTTAAGTTAATTATTTTATTGATATAAATATCCGATGTTTCAGTTAAGACTTTTACTGCCACTGCTGCAATATCTCTAATATCAATAAAACTTATTTTACCTTTTCCAGCAGGAATTATAAGATCTTTTTCTTTACTTATTACTTCTCTATGAACTGTACTTAAATTTTGCATAAAAAAACTGGCTCTTAAAAATGTATATTTTATACCACTTTTTATCAAATATTGTTCGATTTTATAATGAGGTATTCTTTTATTCACGCCAATCATTGATAAAAAAACAATATGTTCAACACCAGCTTTTTTAGCCGCTTCAATTGCAGGAAAGATAGAGTTTTCGAACTTTGTCATTTGGGGTGGGCGGTTTAAAAAAACTTTATTAACGTTTTTAAAAGCATCACTATAAGTATTTACATCTTCAAAATCTAAAAGAACGAATTCTACATCATCTCCTAGTTTTTCTTTCACATCTTTTATATCAGCTGCTTTAAATGGTATTTTTTCCTTTTTCAATAGTTTTGCTATCTCAGAACCAACATTTCCGTTTGCTGTTGAGACTAGAATTTGTTCATTCATTTTTTTCAAAAAAGAAATTTTAATATTACAATACTTTGAGTTTTATATGATTATAAGGCTTTCTATTATCCTCCTACTAAAGGAGGTGAAATAATAATAATGTCACCATTATTTAATTTTGTATTTAATTCATCCAAAAACATATAATTCCTTCCATTTACCAAAATTACTACATGAGTTTCTAAATTACCTTTTGGGGTTATAAAATTCTTGCGTATTTTCTTTCCATGTTCACTCATGAATAGATCAATAACATCAGCTAAAATCTCGACACCAGAATATTCAATCTGAGATAATCCAACATCGGTTGAAAAGATAGTCATTAACTTCAATGTGACTTTAGCCATTAATTCTTTAATATTCGGTTGGTGTTAAATATTTTATTCAATAGAATTATAAAGATTAATCATAAGGTTAAAAATTATTATTTAATAATTTCAAGTAAACTATTAATTCCTCTCAATTTCAGTGAAGTAAATGAATTCCAGAAATGCAATAATTGAAAAATTGAATCAAATTATATTAAATGGGCAAATATTAACAAGTTTAGAAGATCTTTATGTTTATTCTTTTGAGCAAATATTTTTGGATCAGAAGTATACGAAACCAGATATAGTTGTTCGAATATCCTCTTCAGAGGAAGAGAATAAGCTAAAAAAATTAGCTCAAAAAGAGGATATTATATTAATTGAGAGAGGAAAAAACAATAATCTATATCTAGATAATCCTCCAAAACTTGTAATTTTATTAGATAATGTAGAAATTCCTGAACTTGAGAGTTGTTTTGATGAGCTAAACAGGAAAAAGGACTTTATTACAAGTTTAAATGAATTCCCTATAAGTGGAGCAGGAACATATAGAAATCTTGCTTTAGCTGTACAAAATTTACTCGTCGGGAAGAATTTAAATAAGTGTCAAGAATGTACTACTTGTAGTGGATATTGTACAGTAAATCCTTCATTTAATGGTGTTGAGACATATTCCTCAAAGGGAAGATTGCTCATTACAAGAGGACTAATGAAAGAAGATTTAGATTTTTCTGAAAAAGTGGTTGATATCTTATATAATTGTACTAAGTGTGGTCTCTGTTTTGCTCAATGCTTTCAAGGTTTAGAATTTCATGAGGCAATACTTCATTTAAGAAATAAGATAGCCAAAAATAGTTTAGTTCCAGAGATATTTCAAACAGCGGCTAAAAATATTTTTGAGCATGGTGACCCTAGTGCTATTCCCGCTTATCGCCGGCTTTCAAGAGTAAAAAATTTTTCAAAATTAGATCTACCAGAAAAAGCAAAAACTCTTGGATGGCTAGGATGCACAGTAGCAACTCGAACTCCAAACACCGCTGAATCTTTTATAAATATTTTAAACCATGTTAATAAGGATTTTACAATGTTAGGAGAAAAGGAGGGATGCTGTGGATATGTTTTAATCTCATCGGGTATGTGGGATGAAGCAAAAAGAGTTGCGAATGAAGTGATTAAAAAAGTCGAAAATATAAATGCGGAGACATTAATTACTCCTTGTTCTGGCTGTTATTACACTTTCACGAGACTCTATCCTGAAGTTCTAGACATGAAAATGCCATGTCAAATACTCCATACGTCTCAATTCCTTGAAAACCTGATAAAAACTGAAAAAGTTAGGTTAAAATCATTAGAGATGAGTGTTACATATCATGACCCTTGCTCACTTGGAAGACATAGTAACGTCTATAATGCACCTAGAAATGTATTGAAAGCGATTCCTAATCTTAAACTTATTGAATTACCAATGAATAGAAACTGCGCAAGATGTTGTGGAGGAGGTGGTGGGTTATGGTCATATAATAATGAAGCAAGTTTAGAATCTACACAAACACGTTTAATGAAAGATTTAACACCTACAAATGTTAAAATATTAACAACAGCTTGCCCTCAATGTCAGTTGAATTTTCGGTTTGCTTCCCGTGCTAAGAATTATAAGAATAAAGCATTGAAAATCTATGATATTACAGAATTATTAGAATTAGCAATAGATTTTGAATAATTTAATCTATTTTGCCAAACCTCGAACTTTAGGTTGACCTGGCCAAGGCCAAGATATTCTATATTTAATATTACAATGAGGACAAGTTGCTTCTTTCGAATTCAGCTCAACTGGAAAACGTTTAAGACAATTCATACATCTACATTTAAGATCTTCAGTCATATACCTTTCCCCTATTTATTTTTAAAGTTTTAAGCTAATACTTTTAGTTTTGTTGTTAAAGTAATAGTTTTTTTTGCTATTTTATTGTTTAATGGGCTCTATTATAAATTTTTAATGTAATTTACTACTTATTAGTTTTCGTTGAAATATTTAAATCTAATGGATAATATAAATAAAAAGTAAATAATTTTTAAGGTTGCAACTGAATACTAGTATTAAGATTAATTCTAAGATTAATTCTGTGGCATATGTGGGTACATTTTCCCATTGCACGAAAAAGCATAGAGATTTGCGATAATACAAAATTAAGAGATAGGGGTGTAAAATTATAGTCTGGGATAAAAAAATTGCTTATATTAATTTATCCACTGGGGAGATAACAAAAAAGCAAATCCCTAAATCAATTCGAGAGAAATTTTTGGGTGGTAGAGGGATAAATATGTATCTACTTTATAATCACCTTACACCTGGAACTGATCCCTTGAGCCCTGAAAATGTATTGCTTATTGGCGCGGGATTATTAACAGGTATCCCTGCAATGGGAAGCGGAAGGTGCGATATCGCAGCAAAATCCCCTATTACTGGAGCGGTTGGCGATTCAAACATAGGAGGCTTTTTTGCGCCTGAAATGAGAATGGCAGGATTTGATCATTTAGTTATTACTGGAAAAGCAGAGAAACCTAGTTATCTCTGGATACATGATGGAGAGATTGAAATTTTAGATGCAGCATACCTATGGGGAAAAGATACATTTGAAACTCAAAACCTCATCAGATCAGAACATGGAGATGAAGAAATCAAATCTCTGGTAATAGGTAAAGCAGGAGAAAATCTTGTACGTTTTGCTAATGTAAGAACAGGTATGAAAAACTCTGCAGGACGTACAGGTATGGGCTGTGTTATGGGTTCTAAAAATTTAAAGGCAATTGCGGCACGCGGAACTATGGATATTAATTTTGCTTACCCAGAAGAATTACTGACATATTGTAAAGAAATGATCGATCAGGTTATGAAGAATCGATATTCAAGAGCTGCATCAAAATGGGGTACTCTTATAATATATAGTACTACAAACACAACTGGTTTAATTAGAACGAGAAACTTTCAATTAAATCAGTTAGAACAAGGTTGGGATATTGAACCTGAAGAGATGGATAAGTATACAATAGGGATGTCGGGGTGTTATGGATGTCCAGTAAGTTGTCGCCATCGTTATACTATGAAAGAAGGTGTCTTTGCTCCATTTTTTGCTGAAGGTCCAGAATATACTTCTCTAGGAGCATTTGGTACAATGGTTGACTGTAAAAAAATGGATACAGTTCTCATAGCAAACCATCTAGTTAACAAATATGGTTTAGACACATTAGAAACTGGAGGACTTATCGCTTGGGCAATGGAATTGTACGAGAAAGGAATAATTACTGAGAAAATAACAGGTGGATTGAAGCTTGAATGGGGAAATGAAGAAGTTCTTTATGAACTAATTCAAAAAATCTCTAATCGTGAAGGTTTTGGAGATATACTGGCTGATGGCTTTAAAAATGCAATTCCTAAGATTGGAGAAGAATCTAGATATTATGCTATTGAAGTAAAAGGTATGAGTAATTTACATTCCGATGAACGTCCTACTCCTAGCTTAGCACTGGGCATTACTACATCAACTCGAGGAGCAGATCATTTAAGAGGACGTCCAGCTATAGATCTTTATGGATTACCAGAGGATTTCTTAGAGGAAATATATGGTGGAAAAATGTCCTCTGATTATCGATCTTATGAAGGAAAAAGTCGTATGGTATGGTGGCAAGAACTCTTGTACGCAGTTACAGACGCAATTGGCACATGCAAGTTTCAAACTGTCTTTTTAGCTGTTCACGCTCCAAAGTGGGAAGAATTCTCAAAATTGATATACTTAGTTTCGGGGATGGAATTTTCCATATCTGAACTTATGGATATCGGTGAGAGAATTTACACTCTTGAAAGAATGTTTAATAATAGGGAAGGATTTTCAAGAAAGGATGATATTTTACCTGAAAGATACTTTGAAGAACCAACACCTATAGGATTACCACGTGTAAAAGGATTAAAGATTGAAAGAGAAAAGTTTGAAAAAATGCTTGATGAACATTATAATCTTCATGGATGGGATAAAAATGGTGTTCCTAAGGAAGAAACACTCAATAAGCTCGAAATTGAGAAGGAACCAACTCATATAATTTAAAATAGAGGGATATTAAATGCAAAAAATTTTATTTGTTGATCCAGAAAAATGTACTGGATGTAGACTATGTGAAAATGCATGCTCTCTATTTCACGAAAAGGTTAGTAATCCCTCCCGAGCAAGAATTCATGTCGTAAAATGGGAAAATGTTGGTTTATATGTTCCAATGATCTGTCAACACTGTGAGACACCTATTTGTGAAACGGTCTGTCCTATGGGTGCTGTGAGTAGAGATGAAACAACCGGGGCAGTTCTTATCGATAAAGAGTTATGTGTAGGATGTAAACTTTGTTTAACATTTTGCCCTCTTGGGGGAATAGGTATCGATAAGAACAGAAAGATTTTAAAATGTGATCTTTGTGAAGGGGATCCTCTATGTGTAAAATTTTGTATTCCTGGTGCACTTCAATTTTTGGACTCTAACACAATTAATCTGAAAAAACGAAGAGTTGCTGCAGAAAAACTATCAGAATTAATGAAAAGGATATTAGAGGTAACAATATGAGTGATGAATTTAGGATTGGAATAATAGGTGTTGGTCCAACCGGCGGGATTTTGGCTGCCCATTTAGCTAAAGAGGGGCATAATATAATTCTTGTAGATATTAATAAGAGCCATATGGATAAGATAAAGAAGAATGGATTAACATTAACACACCTTAAAGAGTTCAATGTGAAATTTCCTAAAGAAAACATTTGTTATTCGATCGATGAGTTAGAAAACAAAGGGCTAAATACCATATTCATTGCCGTTAAAGCTTCTCATCTCGATGAGATTTTGCCACAAATCAAAAGAATCATGTCGTCAAATACTACCATAATTAGTGTACAGAATGGTTTCGATACAGAAGAACTTATCGCAGAGTTTGTTGGAAAAGAAAATACAGCTCGTATTGTTGTTAATTATGCTGGGAACATCTTAGAAGATGGAATAATACGTATGTCGTTTTTTAATCCTCCAAATTATTTAGGCGTGATAACACCTGAAGCTGAAGAAAAAGCTAAAAGACTAGCAGATATAATAAACTCAACTGGTCTTGACACTAGTTTTACTCAAGATATCAAAAAGTATGAATGGACAAAATGTATACTAAATGCAATAAGCCCAGTCTGTGTTACAACCCATACAACTATGAAACAAACTATGGGTTTTGAAGATACAAGAAATATATGTCGCGAAATACTACGTGAGGGAATAGAAGTTGCTCGAGCTCGCGGTCTTGATTTTGAACCAGATTTTTTAGATAAATGTATGAATTATTTAGATAAAGCCGGACACCACAGAGTTTCAATGGAAGCAGATATAATTGCGGGAATTCCTTCAGAAATAGGATTTCTTAATGGAAAAATAGTAGAATATGGTGAACTTGAAGGGATACCAACACCTTATAACAAAATTTTCGTTTCATTAATTAAAGGTTGTGAATTACCTCCAGTTAATCGCGATTAATTAGTATTATCTAATACCAAACCATGAGTAATGAAATTTATTTTGTTGGTATAGATGTCGGCACATCATATGTAAAATCACTACTTATTGACACTAAAAAAGAGATTTTAAGCTCATTTGTTAAACGTACTGGCACTTCTATAGAAGAATCTAGTAGAGTAGCCTTACAAAATATCATTGATGATGCTTCAATATCCAAAAATGATATAAAATCTATTTTAGCAACGGGATATGGAAAAAATAAAGTCTCTTTTGCAGATAACTCAAAAACAGAAATTAGTTGCCATGCTAAAGGAGCGTATCATTATTTTCCAAAAAAAATTACGGTAATTGATATTGGAGGGCAGGATACCAAAGTTATAAAACTTGACGATAAAGGAAAAATAGTCAGGTTTAAAATGAATAGAAAATGTGCTGCTGGAACAGGTGCATTTATTGAGGAGATAGCATATCGTCTTGATCTTCCTTTACAAGATTTAAATAAGTTAGCTTCCAATTCTACTTCAAATGTTCCCCTTGCTAGCTTTTGTACTGTATTTGCAAAAACTGAAATTCTTACTCGTATTAAAGAGGGAGAAAGAGTAGAAGATTTAATAAGAAGTGCGTTTGGTTCGGTAATTAAAAGAATTATTGAAATGACTGAGATCGAAGGAAGTGTAGTTTTAACTGGAGGAGTCATAGCTCATAATAATATCGTTGGAGAAATATTGAAAACAGAATTGAAAGCCGATATCCTGATTCCACCTTTTCCACAATTTATAGGAGCAATGGGAGCAGCACTATTTAGTTTAGAGATATTTACTACTTAGCGTGACAAAAGGTTCAAAAAAAAGAATAAATTAGGATAAATTAAGTATTTAACTAATAACTTTACCAAGCTCTTGTCTTGCTTTCTTTGTCCTTTCATTCGTGATATAAAAACCGATAAAATAAGCAATAATCGCAAGCAGAAAAAGACAGAGTGCTGATACATAAAACCAACGCCCTCTTTCACCAATTACATCCATAATAATCCATTTAAGCAACCATGTACCAATTCCCCCTAATAAAGTAAAGATTATATCAAAAAAAGCGTTGATAAAAGTATCTTTTCTATTTTCATATTTCAGACCTAATCTCCACAGAATGGTGTTTTCAAGGATTTCCCATATCAAAGCAGAGATAAGAACTAATAGCAAGATGAAGTACCATGGTAATACTGAAGGTCCTATTAATAATTCAAACAAGGTTATAAGTAATGAAAATAAGGAAAATGCACCAATTCCAAAAGCAATATGACCCCAACTATAATAATCCCATGGTGAACGACCTACATAATCCTCTAAAAGGCCTACAAAAGGTAAATAATGTTTGCTTTCTGATTCTTTATCTGACATACTAACTCTTTTTTTTATGGATATTTCAAATCAAAGTATAAAATATAAAGAAACTAATAGATTTATAATTATTCCTACAAAAAAATCTATATAATTTATTATAATTATTATTGTAGGATCTAGTTTAAGATTCTATGAGTTAAATATCATTAAATCTGAAAATCTAAGATTATAAATGTATTGGATTAAATATACAAATTTTTTTGTCGTTATTGTGCCAAATTATAATTTATTTACAGTTTGGATTGCTTAAAAAAGACTTCCTTCTTATTAAGAACTTAATAAATTGTAAAATTATTTTGACCAAAATGATGATGATCCAAAATTTATGAAAAATTTCGGAAAGACTATTTTAAAAAAAATTATTTATTTCGTTTTTTATGAAAGAAAAATTTTTTTTTTCAATTAAATTTATGAGCTATTTTAGCTTTTATTCCTAAAAGAAAGATGTTAAAGAGAAATAATAATAACATAGCCTCATAATGCTATAATACCAAGTATATTTACAGAATAATAGAACAGAGCGTTCATGAAATTCACGAAACATTTATTAAGATAGTTGACTAGATACTTTATAGAAAAAAATCATATTTTTTTCTAGTAGTGGAATGTTAAAGCCATATTTATTCCTCCACGAATAATAAATGAGCATTCCATTACTCTCTTTTTTTTTCAAAAATAATAACTCATCATAAGTTTCAACTTTTTTAATTTTCATAAGTTGATACTCATTTTGAATTCAAGAAGGAAATTAATAAAACAAGGATTTAAGTTAATCGGTAGCTTTGATTTTCATAAATTCTTTAATGAGTGTAGGTACAATTTCATGTAGATCACCTACTATTCCATAATGAGCAATAGTAAAAATTGTTGCATTTGGATCCTTATTAATCGCCACAATAATTTCAGAATTTTGCATTCCTACTAAATGTTGGATTGCTCCTGATATACCACAAGCAATATACAATTTAGGGGTAACAGTTTTTCCTGTTTGACCTATTTGCCTATCCTGACTTAGCCAATTTAATTCAACAGTTACTCTAGAACCTCCTAATTCCGCTCCTAGAACTTCAGCTAGTTTTTCTATGATTTTAAAATTCTCTTTAGAACCAACACCTCTACCCCCTGCCACAATGATATTAGCATCCTCAAGATTTACTTGTTCCTTATGTTTAGTTATAACTTTTATAATTTTACTAACTGAATCCTTTTCTTTAAAATTATAATTAATTTTTGTAATTTTAGCTTTTCTTTTTACGTTTTCTAATGCTTTAAACGTGCCAGGTCTAACTGTTGCTATTTGAGGTCTGCTATTAGGAGTTCTTATGGTAGCCATTATGTTTCCTCCAAATGTTGGGCGTGTCTGCAACAGATTTCTCGTATATAAATCAATATCTAACCCGGTACAATCAGCAGTTAAACCTGCATTAAGTCTCTTTGCCATTCGGGGTGCAAAATCTCTTCCAGTAGGAGTAGCACCAATTAACACGATTTCTGGTTTATTAATTTGAATTAATTCCGTTAAAGCTTGTACATATAAATCAGAATAATAATGTCTTAATTTTGATGATTTTACATATATTATTTCATCAGCACCATAGTGGATGAAATTTTCAAGTTCTTCATCAAATTCACCCCCAAGAATTACAAGGAATAACTTTACTTCAAGCAAATCTGATAATTCTCTTCCCTTTCCCAACAATTGGAATGCAACAGGATTAATTTCATTTTTATAATGTTCAGCTATAACCCAGACTCCTTTATAATCGGAGATATCCCTTTTTTCAACAATTTCCCTTTCCAATGTGATTGCTTCCACGGGACAAACATCTACACATACACCACATAAATTACAGTTATCGTTTATTACCGCTTTATTTTCAATTATATCAATTCCTCCATAGGGACAACTCTCTATGCAACTAGCACAGCCAGTACACAATTCACCATCAATAATAATACTCAAGTTTGAAATCCCCTCATAAAACTTTATCATCCTTTAAAGATGTCAATAATTTATGTGCTATTTCTTCAGCTGTACCATCCAAAATAATTTGTTCTCCTTTTCTTTCTGGAATAAATATCTTCCAGACTTCTGTCATCGAACCCTTTAAACCAATTTTTTTTTCATTTGCATTGAGATTTTTTGCATTATACCGGGTGACTTTCATATTATCATAGGCATTCATTATTCCAGACAATGTCGGATATCTGGGAGTATTGATTTCTTGTAAAACAGATATTAAACTAGGGATTTTTGATTCTATGATTACAACTTCTTCTTTTCTAAATACTCTTTGTACCACAATTGTATCCTCTTTCAATTCAAACTTCTGAACATAAGTGATTTGAGGAATTCCTAATTCTTCTGCCAGTTCAGGTCCTACTTGAGCGGTATCTCCATCAATTGCATTTGTTCCACAAATGATAAGGAAATCTTCCTTATTTTTTGAATCCTTTAGGATTTTTTTAATTGCGAGAGATAAAGTATGTGAAGTCGCTAATGTGTCCGCTCCAGCAAAAAGTCTATCTGTTAATAAAAAAGCCTTGTCTGCCCCCATAGCCAAAGCTTCACGTAAAACCTCCTCTGCTTGAGGTGGACCCATACTTATTGCTATTACTTCTCCCCCGTGCTTTTCTTTTATTGATAATGCTAATTCAACCGCATGTTTGTCAAGTGGATTTGTAATAGACGGAATTCCTTCTCGTATGAGAGTATTAGTTTTTGGGTCTATTTTAACCTCTGGTACACCTGGTACCTGTTTAATACAGACAAAAATTTGTAGCTTTTTTCCCATTATTGAAATCCTTTTCGTAATAGGTGATTTGCTATTACTAATCTTTGAATTTCTGAAGTTCCTTCATAAATCTCTCCCATCTTGGCATCACGGAAGTATCTTTCAACAGGATATGCTTTCATCAACCCATAACCACCATGAATTTGAACTGCATCATGCGCTGCTTTCATTGCAGCCTCAGAAGCCACTAATTTTGCCATAGAACTTGTGAATCCATAATCTTTACCTTGATCACATAAGTATGCTGCTTTATAGGTGATTAAGCGACCAGATTCTACTGCAGATGCCATATCAGAAATCATCCATTGAATCCCCTGAAATCTACCAATAGGTTGTCCAAATTGAACCCTTTCGTTAGCATATTTAACTGAAGCTTCCAAGCAGGCTTGACCTAGTCCTACACATTGCGCAGCGATCGAAATTCTTCCAAAATCTAAAGTTTGCATAGCTAATTTAAATCCATCTCCTCTCTTCCCCAATATATTCTCATCTGGAACTCTTACATCTTGAAAAACCAATTCTGATGTATCTGATCCACGAACACCCAATTTATCCTCTTTTACACCAACAGAATAACCAGGCGTGTCAGTATTAACAATAAAAATAGTAAGTTCTTTTCGTTTATCTTTTTCACCTGTTTTTGCTACAACTAATAATGTCTTTGCAATGCCCCCATTTGTAGCGAAAATTTTACTCCCATTTAAGATCCATTCATCACCGTCTTTTTCAGCCCTCAATTGCACTCCAGCAGCATCAGAACCAGCATTGGCTTCCGTTAAACAAAATGCTCCTATTTTATCTCCTTTAGCTAATGGAATTAAAAACTTCTGTTTCTGTTCCTCAGTTCCAAACCTGTAAAGAGGACTTGCAACCACTGAACAATGGACCCCCGTAGTAATTGACCAGGATGCATCTACTCGTCCAATTTCTTCAGTAACAACACAAAAACTTAATATATCATTATGAAGACCAGCTCCACCATATTCTTCTGGAATGCATGTACCAAAATAATTCATTTCTTTCATCTTTTCCATAACAATTGGATCTAACTCTTGTTTATGATCGCTTTCTAGGGCTACAGGTGCAATATACTTCTCAGCAAATTCTCGTGTAACTTTCTTTAACATTTTTTGCTTTTCAGTTAAGCTAAAATCCATAATAAATCAACAATTTCTTTACTCTTTTATCTAAATTGTACTTTTGAAGTATTCTATTTGAAAAACCTAGTTAATAATCATAATTATATTTTATTAAAATTATAAGTTAGAACAAAGTAGAATAGATGTTTTTATTATGTTCGCATTAATAGCGCTTTTTTTGTGTACAAAATTTTTATATAGTTATAAAACTAAACTATATATTAAATTGATTAAATAAGTTTTTAAGCAAAATTAAAAACAGAAGGAATATTGATTTCTTTTGTTTTTAAAGTTTTTAAATAAAAAATTTTACCTAAAAAAGAGGAAAGAAATTAAAATGGAAGTTGAACAAGTTTTTTTAAAACTTTTTGGGAGGAATCTCATAAGTTATAAAAAGCTTGAAAACGGCCAAGTAAAAGGTTCAGGGATTCTTAATCCTATCCTCGATAAATTTGTAGTATACCGTTTAGTTTTTATGCTCCTCTTACAAGCTAACTTCTATAAACAGTATAGTAATATTGGTAAGTGGAAAGGAAAGTATCGGGTAGCAAATACATTTGCTCCGCCAGTTGGAAGTAAACCAATGTTTCGTGCTTTAAAAGGATTAATAAAATCACAATTAATGCCTTATCCATTTCCATTAGCAATGACTTTCGCTGTTTCTTATAATTGTCAATGTAATTGTGTTCATTGCAGTGCGGGAAAACATTTAAAGAAAGATAAGAAAGAACTTACCACAGAAGAGGCGAAAAAATTAATAGATGAAGCTCAGAAACTAGGTGTAGCTATGGTTGTTTTTACGGGAGGAGAACCTTTATTACGTGAAGACATTTTCGAGCTTGTTTCTTATGTAGATTCTGCAAAAGCAATGCCAATGATGTTTACTAATGGTGAGTTTCTCACAGATGAAAATGTGGAGAAACTAGCGGATGCGGGT
>JBHLLI010000118.1:0-13064 GCA_048885765.1 Candidatus Hermodarchaeota archaeon | reverse complement strand
ATTTTCGGAGATGCTGGTTGTGGTAAAACCACTTTAAGAAAGAGATTCATGACTAATAAGTATGTATCAAACTCTCACCATACTATCGGAGTTGATTTTGAGACCAAAATGATGGATGTTGATGGAAAAGAAGTGAAACTGTTAATATGGGATTTTGCTGGAGAAGAACGATTTCGATTTATGTTTCCTTCATACTTATACGGGGCTCTGGGTGGTATTTTAATGTATGACATTACAAATTCTTCTTCCTTTTCTCATACAGTTGATTGGTTAACAATCATAAATCGATCAAAACAAAAATTTCCAATTATTCTACTTGGAGGTAAGGTGGATTTGAGAGATTTTAGAGAAGTATCTTATAAAGAGGGGAGCACGCTCGCTAAAACGATGGGTTTGAATGCATTTTATGAATGTTCCAGTAAAACAGGAGAAAATGTTCAAGATTCGTTTTTTAATTTAGCAAAATTAATGGTAAATAAAATGTCAATCCTAAGTACCGAGACCCAAAATAGCAGAGAAAGGTTAATCGAAGCAATAGAAAGTAAATTTTTTTAAATAATTACTAAAAATTCTTATAAAAAAACTGAAAAAGAAGGATTATTCCTTTCAGTAATTCTTTCTTTCTATTTAAATTAAAAATCAAAATTTCAAATTTCTATGCTATTCAATAACCAATCTAAATATTAGCACAGTTTATGAAGCGTCTAATAAGATTCATAAATGGTATAAAATGTTTTTATTCTGGAAATAATGTTTAATTAACAAAAAAAAAAGAAATCATCAATATCTCCACCGACTATAATATGAATAAAGGTTGAACTATATGAAGGATAATAAAGTTCAGTCCAATTCAATGAAGAAACATCAAACTCAGAGTAGGGGTATATGGAAACTTGGCCTTATAGCATTTGTAAGTGTAATTTGGTTAATGCTTAGAACAGGTAGGAAACCTACTAGAATTGTATACCCTTGTCAACAGGTTGCAATCACGAATATAGAGATATTCTGTCTTGCTTTATCAGCTTCATTCCCTTCCTCCATTATCTCGTTAAGGAAATCGACGAGATTCTATAAGCCTATGCTTATCTTGTCAATATTGATCATCAGTTCCGTCTTTCTTGTGAATGATCCATTTATCCTACACCTCTATAGTTCTTCTGAAAATAACACTCGAGTTTCTCTCACTTTATCACCACAGAGTGCAACCACATCTGATGTATCAGACCTATTCATTGTTCAGAATGTTTTAGGGAAAGGAGGAAATATGGACGAAGCTGTCTCCTCTTTCATCGAACTTATGGAAAACCAAGATCTGCACTTCTATAAGAATGCGAGTTTAAGTTCTGGTTTGATAGCGAGCAATGATGTGGTAATCTTAAAAGTGAATGGCCAATGGCCTTATAATGGTGGGACAAATACTGATTTAGTAAAGAGCCTGATTAATGCAATAGTAAATCATCCTGATGGCTTCAATGGAGAGGTAGTAATCGCTGATAACGGACAGGGAAGAGGCAGCATGAACTTTGCCCAAACAAACTCGTTTTACCGCGATCAGTCGAATACTGATGTGGCTGAGATGTTTGATACCCATCACGTTTCAACATTTCTGTGGGACACAATACGAAGCATAACTGTAGATGATTTTGATGGGGGTGACTTCACAAATGGTTATGTTCGGAACTCAACTTGGCACTCAGATACAGAGATTTATGTGTCCTATCCCAAGTTCACGACTGAATATGGTACTTATATCAGTTTCAAAAGGGGCGTATGGGACAATAACACTGGTTTCGATTCGGATCGATTAAAGGTTATAAACATACCAGTCCTGAAGTCCCACTTCATTTATGGCGTGACTGGCTGTATCAAGCATTATATGGGAGTTCCACAGGGTTCTATTGTACCCTCAGTACACCCATCTATTCCACATGAGCATTTTTCAATCGCGCAGGGTGGCTTGGCAACGCTCATGGTAGAGACACGAGCTCCAGTATTGAACATTCTTGATATGATTTGGATCAATGCTAATCCCTTGGAGAGTTCTAGCACCTATGGGCCTATGGGTGATTATGCTTATACTAGTTTTACTGATATTATCGGTGTTAGCCAAGATCCTGTGGCATTAGACTATTGGGCATCAAAAAATGTCCTCATGCCTACTGCTATGTTGGACTATGACTCCTACTCCTCTTTAGATCCCGATTATGAGCTATTAAGTGGATCTGGGGGAATGATTGAGTCGTTTCATAATTATTTAAGGAGATCCAAGGATGTTTTGATCGATGCTGGTCTACAAACCACTATGAATCAGACTGAAATGAACGTATTTATAAATGTACTAAACCACACAAATCCATATATTGGACGAGATCAGTTGGATCCTGCAATTTTAATCATTATTATCTTGCCTATCTCAGCGGGAATGTTTGTCCTACTAGTATTATTCATAAAACATAGGAAAAAGTAATTTTAATCTTATAATGTAAAGAAAAAAGCATCTATATCTAGAAATCGAACTAAATTAAGGTAGAAAAATGGCAAAAAAAGTATATGTAGTCTATTATTCAAAATCAGGAAATACAAGAAAATTAGCTGAAACAATAGTAGAAAGCTTTTCTAATGTTGGAGCTGATGATGTAGATATTGAATTTATGAATGCTAAAGAATTAGATATTGAAGCCCTTAAATCAGCAGATGGATATATAATTGGAACTCCTAATTATTTTAGTGCACCATCAGGTTATATAAAGATTTTCTTTGATGAATTGTTTATGCATAGAGCAACTTTGAAAGGTCGTCCTGTATTTTATTTCATAACTCATGGTGGTAGCGGAGATATCAGACATATGAAAGTAATGTGTGATTGGTTAGAATTAAAAACTGTGGGTCCCGCAATTGTTGTGAACGGTGCGAATATCTCATCAAAGCATATCAACGCTATTGAGACCAATATTCAAGAAATGATGAAACAAATCTAATTTTTATTAATTCTTTTTTTGTTTACTACTTTTCGAGCATTTATTTCAATTATACAAAATTACGAAATCCAATCTAGACTTTTTAAATTAAAAGGTTAACTAATAAATATCTTAAGTAGCTTGAGTTATTGAAATGTATCAAAAAGTTGTCCCTTCAAGAAAAAAACCCAAAGCTGAAAGGGAGTATTTTGAAATATTAAGCAAAGCTGTTTTTAATGCGGGATTCTCTTACCAGGTAGTAAGGAGAAAATGGGATGGCATTAAAGAGGCTTTTCATGAGTTTGATCCTTCGGTAATTTCGAAATGGACCGTAGATGATATTGCAAATGTCTTAGAGTCTCCAAACATTATTCGGAATTCTAAAAAAGTCACTGCGATTGTATCTAATGCGAAAATATTTTTAGAAATTCTTGAAAAGCATGGGTCATTTGAGAATTATTTGAAAACATTTAGAGAAAAATCTTTTGAAGAACGACAAAACATGTTGTCAAAACAATTTAAATGGCTAGGACCCACTGGGGCATATTTCTTTCTATGGTCTGTGGGAGAAGATACACCTCCACATAAACAAGTCATAAAAAAGAGGGAGTAAGATAAATCCTACAGAGCAAATGTAGGATCCTATGCACCTTCATGTGAGTAAATTTTAAAGAAAGAATAATACCCAATAAAAGTTGTCTTTTTTACAAATTTATAAAAGACTTATATCATTACAAATGACATACTCTTTATATCTAAAATTATTGTTAAAGGTAGCAAAGAAGAGTTAAATGTTACATAGCATCTTATGGAAAAGTTTAAAGAATTTAAAGAAAAAGAGGCTCCCGCAATACCAATTTGCGAGGCTTGTGGTAAAAGCATTAGAAGTACTAAATGGAATAAACAGTATCACCATATTAATATCAATCAAGAACCAAAAGAACGATTTTTTTGTTCTCGTCAATGCAAACTAAAATGGATTTTTGAAAGTTTCTGATTTTATTTTGTTGATATTTTGCGACATTTAGAGGGATTGAAGGTCTTATATTTAATAGGAAATTAATATAAATTTGTAAAAAGTATAAATCCCAAGGTATTTATGCCCTTAATTATTTAATTTATTAATGAAGACAAAAATGGAAAAAAACGACAATGAGTCGTGCCAATCCACTAAAAATCCCAGTCAGTGGAAGGGAAGAACAATAGAAATTGATGATGCTGGGACTGGAGATCTTGTCGGAGATGCCTTTATTGGCTTTCGGGACACGAAAACTGGAAAGATATTATTTCGATCTGTTCCTGTAGGGCTCTATAATAAAGATAATAAAGACAATGGTCTTGCTAATAAGCATATAGTAAAGGTTGTAATCAATGCTCTTAGAAAACTTAAACACGGTAAGGGAGATAGGATACTTCTATGCAGAGGTAATTGTTTTGATCTTGTTAGAGATTATTTTAATGAGAATAATATTTACTACGAACCTGCTATTATTGAAGGAAAGCTCCAAGATGCTGTGGAAGGTAGATTTATTCAACACCTTCGAAAATTAGGTGTTAAATCTAGGAATCTTACCAAAGAATCAGGTATAGAAAGATATTTTATTCTATTCAATTGGGTTTGCCGAGATTTTCAAAATCGGGAACGTTTTGTTAAAACAGGGTTCCCTTCATGGAATAAAAAATGGCGTAAAATTGCTATAAGGCGATCTCAAAATTCAAAACAGAGTAAAACTCTTGAGAGAGAAGAAATCAAGCGAAGAGCAAATAAAATATATGAGCTTATGTTTGAGAAACCTATCTCAGTAGGGAAAACTATATCTAAAAGATAATAAATTTTACAACTTTTTGATTTTTTTAATATTTTGATATTTCCATTCTTATTCACAATTAAAAATAGATTTTTAGATGTAAGAATATTTCAAATAAAGTATAAATTATGTTCTTGGGTAATACTTAGATAAATTCTTCTAGATTTCTTTACTCATTTCTTAAAATAAAATAATAGTTTCTCCCATTGAAGCTTTCTGAAAGCACCTTTTTAGCATTTAAAAGGATCTGCAATTTTTTCTCGAGGAAATCTACCGTCACTTTATCTTGTTGATTAAACAATCTATTTTTAATTGCTTTAGCAGTATATTTATGCTTATTTTCTTTTAGGAATTGGATTAAACGGGAATCAAAACCATCTATTATAATGATATTTAAACTCACTGGTTTTCTTTCATACAAATTCTTTTCCTCAGCATATCGAATTTTTTGTCTGTTTTTTTTTAAATTGGGAAAATTCTTTGCTATATTATGTTTTCTTAGCTCTTGATAAATGAGGTTACCCGAATAATAAATTGAGATAAATATTTCTGGAGTTTTGATATTACAAAACATAAAAATCAAAATATGTACTATTACAATTATAGTATAAGTAAGAAGAGAGTCATGAACAATCGACCAAGGATATCCGAGATGATATAAATAATTTTGTGTGGCTATCCGGAATATATTAAAAATATAAATTAATATCAGTGAAGTAATAATATTTACTGTTTTTCTCCATACTATATTGCCTCTCGTCTTAGGATCTTGTGAGGGAGGTGTAAAAATAAAGATCGCTGTAAAAATACTCATTGAAGTTATATAAGTACAGCCATTATTGATATAAGTTCTTATACTACCTGGAATGTCAATATGCCAAGGGAAATAGTATTCTGGTAGATATAAAGCCTCTGCTTCTACATTAAATAAAAAATTCATCAGAAAAACTGAGTGCTTAGCAATAATTTCGTGTAACCAATTATTTTCTCTTATACTGAAAAACTGAATCATAAGACTAGCTAGTATAAAAGTACCAATAGGAAATAGGATCAGAGATTTAATCGAAAAAGCATATTTTTTACCTCTAAATTTAAGGGATAACCTTTCTTTTTGTATATTTTTTGTTTTTATAACACGCATTTTAATTTTTCTTTATTTCACCTTCACTTTTAAATAATCATTATAACCTAATTAAAATAATTGAATCTGTGTCTTCATATGTGGGAATATAAGGATATTAGCACAAATTGATTTCTAATAACCATTAAATTAATAAAATTATATTTGCACTTTAAAATTAGATTATAGTTATTATGGTGAGGAATTAATCTTTTGCAGACGTTTGATAAGGATCAGCGAAATCCTCGACTACAAGTTGCATTAGATGTTGAAAGTATAGATGATGCTTTGGTTATTTCGAAACAGGTAGCCCCTTTTGTAGATATTATCGAAGCGGGAACACCTTTAATAAAATCCGAGGGTATAAAAGCAATCAAAGTATTAAAGGAAGCACACCCCGATAAGTTAGTTTGTGCGGATTTAAAGACTGCAGATGCTGGATATCTCGAAGTTAAGATGGCAGCTAAAGCAAAAGCAGATATTATAACTGTACTCGCCGATGCTTATAAGGTTACAATAAAGGAAGCCTTACGTGCGGCATATGAATTTAAGGTAGAAATTATGGCTGATCTTATTATGTCTAAAGCACCACCTATCACATTAGCAAGTATTATGGATCTGCATTATAAAAATATGAAAATACATTATGCTCTAGTCCATAGTGGTTTAGATCGACAAGCTTCAAGACGGGCTCCATTTTACGAGTTAGAATCTGTAGTACGCATACGAGATCATCCACAATTAGCAATCGCAGGGGGAATTCGAGAGGAAGATATATCCAAATTATTAGCTTATCCCCTTGATATTATAATTATTGGTGGTGGAATTACTCATATGAAAGATCCGGGTAAAGCAGCAGAAAATATTAAAAAGGCTATGATTAAAGAATCCAAATAATAATACTCTTTAACTAAAACTAATCAAAAGCTTTACTAATAATTGATTTATTTCTTGAATCTCAGCTGGATTTAGGGCATCACAACAATTTTTTAGGATTATTTCTTGTTTAGGAAGATTTTCCAATAATTCCTTTCCTTTTTTGGTTAATACAATTAGATAACTACGTCTATCCTCCGAATTTACTTCGCGAGAGACTAAACCGTTTTTTTCCATTGTATCGATCACACCAGTCATAGTTGGGCGTGAAAGACTGCAAGTTATTGCTAATTCCTTTAATTGAAGACTTCGATATTTACCTAGATTTCTCATTACACAATACTGCGGAAGAGAAATATTATGTTTACGAATAAGTTGCGCATGTAAATCCTTAAAATTCTTATTAATCTTATTTATAAGATAAAAAGTATCCGAGAGAAATTCTGACTGTTTGTATTTCTCATATTCTTTAGATAATTCTTCCACAATTATCCTTCCTAATATTATAAATATAGTTTGAATAAAAATTATTTGTACCTTAACTAAATAAAGTTCTTTATAAGTAATAAATTTTAAGGAATTGGTCAAATAAACTGTTTTATAGTGATTTGTGGTATTTTTTATAGATAGTTTGAACCAAGATAGTTTGGATCAAAACTTTTTTATATGAAGTTTACTATTAATAAGATAGTTTGGATACAAACTAATTCAATAAAAAAAATAAAAAAATTAGAAGATAATTATGCGTTGTAATAATTCTTTTGAAGAAAATTTGGTAGAACTTCCGAATAATTGGCCAGGAAAATGTTTTGGATGTTCAACTAAAAATGAATATGGATTACACCTTAAAGTTCTAATGTCAGAAAATGGTTGTATTTCATATACGCGCGTTCCTGAGAAATTCTGTGGATTTGATGGTATTGTTCATGGGGGTATTATTGCTACATTATTAGATGAGATTAGTGCATGGACATTGATAGTACATATGAAGAAGTTATGCATAACTCAAGAAGCAAAAATAAAATATTATAGACCAGTGTTAGTAAATTCTGCTATTAGCGTTGAAGGCAAAATCAAAGAGAGAAGTGAGCATGAAGTAAAGACAATCTCATATATTAAAAATATAAAAGGCAATCTATTAGCCGAGAGTGAAAGTCAGTGGACAATTCCAGATTTAGAAACCTTAGCAAAAATCACCAGAAACGATATTGGTATTATCACAAATATGTATAATCGCTTTATTGAACCTATTGAATTAATTCAAAAGAGGGGGGTGAAAGATGAACCTTGGATACTAAAACAGAAATATTAGTTGGAATAGGAGCAGCTGTTGCCGCAAAGTGCCAACAATGTTTTAACTTTATGTTAAATCTAGCACGACAAAATTCTATTAATGATCAAGAGATTAACGCTGTAATTAAAATTAGTAAAAGAGTTGGCGTTAGTTCAATAAAAAATATGAATAAATTTATTGCAAACTCAATAAATTTACCAATTGAACAGCAAAATATTGAAAATTCTGGTCCATGTGGATGTAGTTAATAATATTGTAAACAATTAATATTACATAGTAATATTAATTTGATATTCCAATGAAAAAAATTGACCTAATCATCATCGGATATGCTACCACGCTTATCTTAGATTTTATTTTTCTTATAATAGTTCAGAGATTTGACATTTTATTAATTTCTGGTCTTTTAGCGCTGATCCCCTTAATAATCACATTGATTCAAAGGAGGAATGAATAGATGATCACCTATATTTATTTTTATTTCAGTCTAGTTATTAATGTCTATATTTTAATAGCAGTATATTATTATTGTATTAAGACTTATGGAATAAAAGCTACATTAATCACGAATTTATGTCTTTCCTCAATGGTTTTGGTTCTTATTTTCACAGGTTCATATTCCGTAGCAGATTTAGGAACGGATCTGGAAATAGGCGAACTATTTTTCTTATTTAACGATTCTCTCACAATTTTTATGGTTTTTATTGTTATTTTTGAGTTAGCACGGTTTTCTCTCAGAAAATCAAAAGGAACCAACTTATCTATGAAAGATATCGTGATTGTTTCTGTTATCGTCTCTTTATATGGAATTCTATTTCAAATCCTAATGGATCCAACAGCAGCAGCCTTACGAATTTATTATTATCAAAATCCTCCCCTGTTAAATATTTTTGGATATCCAATATGGTTTATAACTTCGTTCGCTATATATGGTTTGTTTGCGTTTGTTTTTTTATCAATTGAACGTTATTATTTCAAAAAAGTTAACAGATATCCTTAAATGTAAAAAAAAATTCTTTATAAAAGTGATTGAAATGAAAGTTCTAATTGTGTATGGTACAAAATATGGTAATACTAAAAAAGTAGGCGAATTAATTGCAGAAGGGATTAATTCAGTTGAAGGGAATGAAGTAACAATCGAAAATGTTAAAGATATCGATTTGAATAAAGAAGATACATATGATTTGATTTTAATTGGATCTCCAAATCAGATGGGAGCGCACATAAGTTCTGTCAAAAAATTCATTAAAGCTCTTCCAAACACACCGATGAAAATAAGCTCCTATGCCGCATTTGATACATATATGTCTAAGGATTTTGAGAAGGCCGTTAAGAAAATTGAAAAACAAATCACTAAAATTATGCCAGATTTAAAACAAGCTAGTCCAGGGTTATCAATAAAAGTCGGTGGTATGAAAGGTCCCATTGTTGAGGAAGATCTAGCAAAATGTAAAGATTTTGGAATTGGCTTAATTAATTGACTTTTCTTTTATATATTTGTCTGTATGGTTTAACGTGAAATCCATCACTAGTAATTCATTATCTGAAAAAGCTAAATTATAATTATTAAAGATTTATCAATTTCTCATAAAAAATCTAATAAATTTTTTAAGGATATAAACAAAAATAAATATCTTAATGAAGAAGAAATCTTTTCAGCAATTTCTAATAATAATATTTATTTCAACGTTGATGATAAACTTACCTCAAAATCTAAGCTTCTCAAATAATTCTATAGAGGATGTTAAATCTTCAGAGAAAAGACTTTCTTTAGGTAATCCATGGGATAGCATACGTGATGAAAGACCGAAAATTATTACTGATGTAGTTGGAAATGTTTACATAGTTTGGGTAAGAGGTGTAGAAAATGGGGCAAAATTCTTATACCGAAAATGGAATATGACTCAAAATATATGGGGATCGATTGAGCAAATACCACCTCCAGAAGGATACATTCATGATTATAATTTTGAAGTTGATAATGTTGGCAACCTTCATATAGTCTGGGAGTCTTCGGGTATATTTTACAAAAGTTGGAATTTTTCCACGCAAGCATGGAATCCCACACAAGAGATCTCTGATATTCTTCATTATGGGCATGGTAATCCTTCCATTGTTTCTAGTAATTCTAGAGATGTAAACATTGCTTGGGAGGGTTATAATTATACTTGCCAATCTCAAGTAATATTTCTCAAGACTTGGAATGCCACTTTAAAATCGTGGAACCCTAGTATGAATATAACGTGTATTAAAAATAATACCCTAAATCGTAATCCTTCTCTTGAAATAGATATTGCAGATAATCTTCATTTAGTATATGATAAAAGAACTTGGGATCAAGGGAAATATAACAATGAAGGAATACGTTATAAGATATGGAATAGCACATCAAAATTGTGGCATATAGGTGTAGAAATATCAGATTCAGGAAGTTATCCAAAAATTTGTTTAGATATGATAGGAAATAAACATATAGCTTGGAGAGGTAATGGGATTTCTTACAGAAAATGGAGGAATTCTACAAAATCTTGGTCAAGTATTGAAAGAGTAACTTTACACTGTGATTTCGGTGTGAATAATTATGATTTTTCAATTGATCATAATAATAAACCATATGCAGTTTGGAGTAATGGTCGAAGAGTGGTTGGAAGCCTAAGAAGTGATACAAATTCTTGGACCACCTGTGAAGTGATCTCAAGTTTGAGCTCTGAATACAAGGATTACCCTACTATAACAACTGATAAGCTTGGGAACAAGCATGTAACATGGTCAGATTGGACTCCCTATGGAGGATCAGGGGAGGATGCAGATATTTTTTATCGGTGCTGGAACTTAACATTAGGAGAATGGATGACTATAAAAGTGATTTCTAGTGGTGACCCTATACCTTATTGGCTCTTCATTCTTACGGATCCAATTTTTCAACTCTCTGTTCTTGGTTTATCATCAATTATAATCATTATTGTAGTATTGAGAATAAAAAAAAGAAGGCATAACCTCAATGGAATAGAATAAGTTTCTAATTTTTTTAATCAAATTTATTATTTATAAGTCTCTCAATAACTTTTGTTGCTTTTTTCATATCAGTAATAATATACTCATATTGAGGTTCATATTTTCCCGTTAAACATGCCTGAACTACATTAGCACCAACCTTTTCGACGATATTCAAATAATATGGTTTATCTTCAACAAAGATCGCTTGATTTGGTTTAATACCTAAATCTTTAAAAATAGCTATGTAGTAAGACTCATCGACTTTAAGAATATTAATTAAATCTGGGCCATAAAGCTTTTTTAAGAAGTGTTTAATTTCCATGGCTTCATAATAGAAATTTAATTCAGTTGACTCTGTTCCAGATGCTAAATATAAATTGTAGCCTTTATGATATAGATCTTTAATGCTTTCTTTAACACCAGGAAATGCGGCTTTTACTCGGGAAGCTACGTACTCAGAAGCCCCATAATATATTTTTCTATACAGCTCTTTTTCAGGGCGTTTTATTCCAACAAAATCGAACATCTCGTTAATCCACTTTTCAATGAACCATTCTATGAACTCTTTAAATGTCTTATCTTTATTATTGTACAATAATTTTGGAACTTCCTCACCCCCAAAATCTTTTGTTAACTCTAAATTAGCCACCCCCCATGATTCAGGTGTACTTCCAAATCTAGGGGAAAAGTATTCACCAATTAGTTGTTGCCATTGTTTTCCTCGAATCTTATTATCAATGAGGGTATTACCATCATCAAAAAATATATAGATTTTAGTGTGATTTATAGACATTTTAATATGTTAAATTTGAAATGTTTAAAAAAAGTTAAGAATTAGATAGTGTAAATAATCCAAGATGAAATTGATTGTATTCAAGTTATACTGTAAGAATTAAGGATGCCTATAAGGACGATGCAGGGAGAGGGAGGATTAGAATAGATCCTGACGTTGTTAAAAAACTCAATCTTAGGACTGGAGACGTTATTGAGATTACTAATCATGTAACAAGAAAAAAAACTGTTGCTCTTCTCTATCCAGGTAAACCTGAAGATAAAGGTACCAATTATATTAGGCTAGATTCAACATTAAGAAGAAATATTAAAGCTTCAATAGATAACGGCGTGGAGATCCGTAAAATTGAAGTTTCTGTCTGTGAACATATAACTTTCGCAGGATATAAAGAATCAATAATTTTAAGGACGCCTCAAAAACTCACACAGATTTTAGAGAACCGAGTTGTTACCAGAGGAGATATTTTAAGCTTCAATGCTATGGGTCGTAGAATAGATCTTATTGTTGTTGATTACCGACCTAAAACTGTGGCTGTTAAAATTGATTTAGATACAAAAGTTACTCTTTCAGAAAAAACTCAGAAAGAACTCGATGATTTAGAGAAAAAAATGATAAAGTATGGAGATATCGGAGGATTAGATACAGAAATCAGTCAAATTCGTGATCAGATTGAATTACCAATAAAGTACCCCGAAATATTTGAAAAAATAGGAATTAAACCAATTAAGGGGGTAATACTATATGGTCCTCCAGGTACTGGAAAAACTTTACTTGCTACGGCATTGGGTTATGAAACTGAAGCTCATTTTATTGTTATAGACGGCCCAGAAATTTTTGGAAGGTATATTGGAGATGCAGAAGGAAATTTACGTAAGTTTTTTGATGAAGCAAAAAAAATGGCTCCATCAATAATTTTTATTAATAAAATTGATAGTATCGCTCCAAAAATAGCAGATATCAGTGATAAAGCAGAGCGTAGGATAGTGACACAACTTGGAATTCTTATGGATTCTATTAAATATGATCAAAATATCTTTGTAATCGCTGAAACAAATAGATTAGAGGATATAGACGATTCTTTAATACGATCTGGAAGATTTGAGGGAGTAATTGAATTTAAACTTCCTGATTTGGAAGGAAGACATGAAATATTAAAAATTCATACACGAGATATGCCTCTACATGAAAATGTTGATCTACTGATTATTGCGGAAAATAC
>JBHLLI010000117.1:0-13082 GCA_048885765.1 Candidatus Hermodarchaeota archaeon | reverse complement strand
GGCTTAAACCACTCAAAAAAATAATAGCTACACGTGAGGGGATTAGCAATTACAAATTTTTTTCTAACAGATGTAGCTAAACGCCCAGCTCTAACCATGTCTATAGCAGTTATTTCAGAATCATGAGGTAAAACATGAACCATAAAAAGAGAATGTTCAAGTCCTGGTCCCTTTTTGTAAACTACGAAATCTGCTCCAAACTTTAAACCAGGTCTCGGAATGTATCCCTTTTTTCTTAAATCACTGTAAATTATATACTTTTCCTCGAATTTATGATGGATTTTCTTAGCTATCTCATAGAATTCTTTAGACTCCAAAAATTTATTCTCTCTTACATCAAAAATCGTAATTTCATCTTTTTCTAATAGAAAATATGCTTCTATTAAAGACAATTCGCTAGGTTTGGAAAAAAATTCTAATCTAGGTTTATTTATTCCTAATGGAGATCCAAAAAAACCTTTTTTCACATATAAATATGAGGCGTACAAATGGTTGAAGATTATCACTCTTGAATTGACGAGCTTTGCCGGAATTTTATCTGGAACTTCTAAATCGTCAAGAGAGATTTGTTCATCATTTAGTTGATTCATTATTTAGAAGATATTTAAACTGACTTAATAATTCTTTCAATTTCTTTCAATTGGATTAAAATATTTAAGCTCCAAAAACAATTAATTTAATATTGAAATATAAATGATTGGTGAATAGGATAATGGTTATTAGAAGAGCAACTCATGCAGGTAGTTGGTATCCAGGATCAAAACAAGGGTTACTTGATGCATTAAAACAATATTTTACAGATACAGAGTTTGGGCCGAATGAAGAACCTCTCTCATTGAATATTGAAAAACGAACCATTATTGGAGGAGTTTCACCACATGCAGGAATGGAATATTCAGGGCCATGTGCAGCTTTTACTTATTTGAATTTATTTAAAGAAAAAATCCCAGATACTGTGATAATATTAGGTACTGATCATATGGGACATAATAAAACAGCTTTGATGGCAAAAGGAGAGTGGGAAACCCCATTAGGAAATTTGAAGATTGATGAAGAGTTATCAAATAAAATTTTAGAAATAAGTAAGGTAATTAAAGATGATGATTCTCTATTTACCGGATTCTCTGAGCAAGAACATAATATAGAAATACAATTGCCATTTGTAAAATTCTGTTCAATTGATAAAGATGTGAAAATTGTAACTATTAAGATTAGAGTAACAAGAGATTTTAAAATTATGAATGAAATCTCTAATGATATAGTTAATGCAATAAATCAAATGGATAAAGATGTAGTAATAGTAGCATCCTCAGATATGTCACATAAACAAGTAAGTGACTCAACACAATTACAGAAATTTAAAGAAATTGATTTAGCTGTAATTGAGGAATTTACAAAATTAAACCCAGAAAAAGCTCTTGAACAGGCTTCAAAAACAACAGTATGTGGTCCACAAACAATTACTACCCTAGTGTTAATCGGGAAGAAATTTAATGCAACTAAAGGAGAAAAGTTAAAATACTACACTAGTTCTGAAAGAACTGGAAGAATAGGCGGGTACTGTGTGGGATATTTTTCGGGAGTAATAATTAAAAATACTTAAATTATATTAATAACAAAAAAAATATAAGAAAAATGCCGGAAGATAATGAAAAAGTTGAAGATTTTATAAGTCTTTGGAGAAAAAAGATGGAAAATGAAGGTGATAAACCAAGTGCCATCAGAGATACTTTAGAAAGAATACAAGAAGTAGAAAAAGAAAATGAACTTTTAAGAAATAAAATCAAGGATAACATCGAATTGATAAGTAAAACTGAACAAATTATTAAGAGTACTATCGAAGAAAACGAAAGATTAAAAACCCAAGTGTCTCAAGGAGGAATTGGAGGGGGGATTGGTATAAGTGAGCTTCAACAAAAGAATATTGCTCTTAATGACACGATATTAGACTTAGAAAAAAAATTAGCAATAAAGGAAGTAGAATTAAGAGCAAGAAATAATGAAAAATTTGAATTAGAGGCTAAATTAGAAGCAGCTTCAAAATCAGTAGTAAGTCCTCCTAACATTGATTCTGCTGCAACTAATGCAGTAATAAATGAATTAAAATCTGATTTAGCTAAAAAGGAGACTCAAATTAGTGAATTGCAAAATAAGATAAATGAATTAACCGTGGAAAATGAGGGCTTAAATCAACAATTAGTAGAAGTGGAAAAGAGTAAATCATTACCAATTGATTACGTCGTTCCCGTAGAACAACCAAAACCAACAGTAATTAAACCTCAAACCACACAGCCATCAACTGAAACCCTCGAAAGATTATGCCAAGACCTTCAACAAGATCTAAATAAATATAAAAGAAGCGTTGAAAAATTGACCAAAGAAAAAGATGATCTTAAAAAAACCCTTGAAAACGGAGGATTTCAGTTAGAACCCGAGGAATTGAAAGAACTTAAAAGAGAAAATGAGTCTTTAAAAACTGATTTGTCAAAATTACAAGAATCTCTGAAGATTAAACAGCAAGAATCTCCCCAAATAAACGAGAAAATTAGTAATCTACAACAACAAATAGAAGAAAAAGATCTTTTAATTGCTGAACTGAAAGCTACTCAGCAAGTTCAACCTGTAGCACCTACGGGACCAATGTCAGGACTGGTAGAAGATTTACAGAATAAAATAAATAAACTGAAAATTGAAATAAAGGAAAAGGATAAAATTATCGAAGAATTACAATCATCATAAATGAATCTTCATAATAAAAATCATCCCTCTATTATTTTTGCAGGCCATTTTGCAATTGATAATATAATAAGATTTAAACGATTAAATAAACCCAGTCTTGGAGGGAGTGTATCATACTGCTCCTTAGCATTAAGTGTTTATACTCACGATGCGAAAATCGGCATAATCTCACATATAGGGAAGTTAAATTTTAATAATTCTTTATTAGATAAAATCAAAAATAAGAATATTGATCAAGGCGGAATTAAATATTCTCAAGTAAAAAATACAAGTTTCGTTTTAGACTACTTTGATCATGCAAGAACTTTAACTCTGAAATCAAAGAGTCCTGATCTCAATTTTGATGACATTCCTTCAGAATATATTTATAATCCTCCAGATATATTCGTTCTTGTGCCCTTATGCAATGAAATTTCATATGAATATGTGGCTTGTATTTTAAAAAGCTTTCCTGAAGTTTATATTGGTATAGATTTACAAGGATTCATTAGAAAGATTGGTGAGAATGGTGAAGTGTCATATATTTATGAGGAAGAAATAATCTTAAACATTAAAAAAATTATTGAATTAGTCGGAGATAGATTAATCTTGAAAGGTTCCGAAGAAGAGATGAATATACTTGCTGGGAAATGTGACGATTATGAAAGCGTGATGCTTCATTGCAATAATTATGATAATAATGGAATTTATATTATGACTCTTGGAGAAAAAGGTTCCATGCTGACGAAAAGGGGAAAAAAAGTGCTTAATATCCCTGCTTTTAAGCCTAAAAGAGTTGTGGATGAAACTGGAGCAGGAGATGTCTATTTTTCAATATTTTTATATGAATTTATTCATTCTGATAAATCATGGAAATCAATTGAAAATGCTGCTTATCTCGCATCAGCAGCAGCTTCTTTTTTGGTTGAAAAAAAAGGACCCGATGGTTTTGCAACTAAAAAGGAAGTTCTAAAGAGAGTTGAAAAAAAAAACTATATCAATTAGCCTTAAATTACATTATATCAGTCTTATGCATATAAACTTTCATTTTGCTGTCGGGATTATTTTTACTGCAATCCTTAACTTTTTTCTAAATCTTACAATTTTAGAATTTATACTTATTGTATCTTTTTCCTTTATATGCGATTTTGATATCTTTCTCAGTAAATATGCTAAAAATAACAATCATAGATTATTAATAACTCACTCAATAATACCAAGCCTATTTATTATTACTTTTGGACTTATCTTTTACCTACCAGTATTACTTCTCTGCGGTCTTAGTTATTCCATTCACATTTTTATAGATACATTTGATTGGGGCACAAACATATTTTATTTTCAGAAAAACCTAATTGGATTTAAACTTTTGATATCAAAAGAAGAAAGTGAAAATTTACCTAAATATCTAGCAAAGTACAAAATTCCAGCATCATTTTTTGATGAAAAATATTTTAGTAATAAAGTTTGTATGAGCTTAGAAGCTTTAATTTTTATATTAATGCTTGTTTCTATATTTTTTTTTGCGATTGATTATTTATTTATGATTTCAATATATTTTCTTTGGCTATATTTCCATTTACATCGTCATTTTACCCTTAAGAAAATCGAAAACGAATATAAAAAATCAGACTTTTAAATCATAGAAACAAGATTTTAGTAAAACTATTTTTTTTATTATTCTATATAGAATAAAAAAATCATATTAGTGTTTGATTTCAATGAATGAAAATGAAGTTAATGTATTTCAATGTGATTTAAATGATTCTAACTTGTTTAACTGTATTCTTGAAGAAGTGGGTGAAAAAGATATTGATACTCTAACAACATCTACTCCATCACTGTCCAATAAGACATTTATTAATTGTTTAAATGCTTCTTTAGTCAACTGCTTAAGAAATTACAAACAGGAATTGGATTTTCCCCAGGTTCAATTAAAAACTATAAAAAATGAAGAGGGTGAATGGCTAATCAAAGAAATCAATATCATTGGTGATAAACAATTTAACGATGATTTAATCAATCAAAGAATTAATCAATGTCTTAAATTTGTTAGAAGGGCTTGCAATCTCGATGATTCAATTCAATTATCTATTATTGAATCCGAAATCAAAGAAGAATTGAAATATTATAAAATACAATTAACAAAAATTAATGATTTACTTGAAGATATTAGAGATGATAAATCAAAAAAAGAAAAATTATTCGCACTTTTTAATAATATGGCTTTTGATAAAAATGGGTGATAATTATATCAAATGAGATGAAAACTAAAGTAGGTTTAAAATTAGATGATGCTGAATCACAAATGATATTTAAATGTGATTTGGGTAACATGAAAGTAAAAGATTGTTATATTGATGAAGAACATCATGCAGAAGTTGATATGTTGGGACCAAATCCATCTAGAATGCTCGCGTTAGGGATTTTAGGATGCCTAAGTGCAAGTTTTATATTTTGTTTAAAGAAAAGAAATTTAAAAGTTGATGATTTTAAGAGTGAAGCAGAAGTCACAATTGCACGGAATGAAAAAGGTTTCTGGAGAATTAAAAAAATTGATGTAGATATTGAACCAAAAATAACAGATCCTGAAGCCCTTAAAAGAGCAAAACAATGTTTAAAAATAACTAAAGACGGAGTAAGTTTTTTTGAACAATATTGCATAGTAACTCAGTCTGTCCGTGCTGGAGTAGAAGTAAATGTTAATCTTGATATTTAATTCAAAATCTTCAATTTTTTTTAGTTGAGGTGTTTAATAATTGGCAGATGAATATATTTCAGAAGTCGGTTTAAGATTAGAAGAAGATATGATATTCAAATGTGATCTTGGACAAATTAAAATGAATGATTTATTCATTGATGAACAGCATAAGAAATCTAAAGAAAAAATAGGTCCAAACCCTTCAAAACTATTAGCCTTATCTATATTAGGTTGTATGAGTGCTAGTTTTGCATTTTGTCTACAGAAAAAGGATTTTTCATTATCCAATTTCGAAGGAAAAGCTTTTATTACAAGTGAGCGAAACGATGGAGGTCTTTGGAGGATAAAAAAAATAAAATTAGAACTTTATCCAAAAATTGATACACCAGAAATGCGTGAAAGAGCAGATCAATGTCAAAAATTTTTTAAGAAATTCTGCATTATTTCAGAATCTATAAGAGAAGGAATTGAAATAGATACTAATATTGTCTTTTAATTCTCCCTTTATATTAATCGCTTATTCCATCTTCAGTAATAGAAAATACACTATCACTTTCAGGAATATGTGGAGCATCAACAACTTTTGCTATTCGTTGTTCTCCTTTTCCTTTTCTAAGAAATATTCGTATTGTTGCTCCATGTGCCACTACGTGTCCTCCAGTATGGGTCAATGGATTACCATAGAACACATCTGGTTTAGCAGAGACTTGGTTTGTGAATACAACAGCTAATTCATCATACGTTTCAGTTAATCTCAATAAATCATGTATGTGCGTATTAATAATTTGTTGTCGGTTTGCTAAAGTCCCTCTACCTACATATTCACTACGAAAATGACCGATGAGAGAGTCTACAATAATTAACTTAATGCTTTTTTCACTTATTATCTTTGGAGCTTCTTTAGCTAATAAAATTTGATGATTACTATTATAAGCTCTTCCTATTGTAATTTTCTTCAAAACTTTATTATAATCCAAATCTTTCCCAATTGCCATTTGAATTATCCTTTCTGGTCGAAAAGTCCCCTCAGTATCTATATATAATGCTTCACCTTCTAATCCTCCCTCTTCATAAGAAAGTTGAACATTTACACATAACTGATGGGCTAATTGCGTTTTTCCAGTTCGATATTCTCCAAAAATTTCTGTAACTGCCCCAGGCTCAATTCCTCCTATTAGTAAATCATCCAAATTCTGACTACCAGTAGTTAGTTTATGTAACGTTTTTCTCTTTTCCCAAATTTTATCAGCTGATTTAAAACCCATTTTTTCAATATCCTGCGCAACTTTAATAATCTTTTCTGCAGTTTTTTCACCAATACCAGCTTCATCCATTAATTTATTTAATGGATATAAAGCAAGAGTTCTAATTGACAAGATTCCTGCTTCTTTTAATTTTTTTACAGTTGCTTCTCCTACTCCTGGAAGATCTTTTAAATCATAAGGTGATTCTGATTTTTCTGAGTCTTTACTTTCCGTATTTTCAGCCACTACTTTTTTTTTTGCCATAATATTATATTGATTATTTATTTTTATATGAATTTCTGATTTATTTGATATTTTATCATGAAATAAATATTAAAAATAATAATAAAAATTTAATAGAAAGATAGAAATTTTATTTCTATTTTGTCTCTAAACCTGAGCGAGTTATAAGAAGTAATACCAGAAACAGCACAACTAAGAATAGAAATGTCAATGTCCAGAATCCTGCTGGATCTGGAATCCATATATAGCTTAAATAGAGAAATGGAGCAATGAATATTGCAACGAAAATAATAATGATTGGCAATGGTACTTCTTCATCTTTAATATCCAAGATTAAAGGAACAATGACAATGAATATTAATATCGTAGCCATGATTCTGAAAGTTACAGCTATAACCGGTTCAAAAATAGCTGAATGTACATTAGGCAACCAGAAAAACCAGAATCGTTCTACAGTAGTTTGCAAAACAGGATTAGCTTCTGGAATAATAGCACTAATAATTAATTGTAGTAGAATACTAATAGCCAAATACATTAATATCTCATTAATTTCTTTTTCTTTTTTGCGATGTATACCAATTGTGTCTCGGAGTATAGTAACAATCCATAAGGAGAACAACATTATATATGCAAATAGTGGATCCCCGCCCATACCCCAAAAATAATTAACCGGTATTACAGCAACGGGATAAGCTAAATATCCATACTTCTCATTCCTACCAAATAGATCAAACACCAGAAAAATCATAAATATAATAACCAATGTTATCAAAATTATTACACTAGGAAGGTCTAAAGCCATGATTTTTTCAACTTTTTTTTTTTGGATTGTAAGTTATTTTAATATTATAATATAATTTATTCTATTTATTTTAAACCTTGACTCAACATTAGATTTAGAATAAAATATAAGCACCAAGATATTTTTCATCTTGAATAAAAATAAAGGATTTTTATGCTAAAACATGAAAATTTTTTTACAATAATTCTAACACAAATCACGATTAATATCTAATACGGGGATCTAAAAAACCGTATAAAATATCAATTACTAATGTTGTAATAACATAAATCAATGCTAGAACCACCATGCAGGCGTTTATAAGCCAATAATCTCTAGATGCCGCTGCATCAATTAATAGCAAACCTATTCCACGTAAACCAAAAGTGGACTCCAAAATAACGGCTCCCGATAATATTGTAGCAAAATTTAAACCAATAACAGTTACAGTTGGGATCATCGAGTTTCTTAAAGCATGGTTTCGAATTACTATTTTTTCTTTACATCCTTTTGCTCTAGCTGTTCTTATATAGTCTTGCTGCAAAACCTCTAACATACTAGAACGAGTTTGTCTTATTATTCCCGCTAGGGTGACAAAAGATAAACAAAACACAGGCATAGCTAAATGATATAAATAGTCCGGTATTTTATAAAGCTGCCCTGCTAGAAGTGCATCAATCATATAAAAACCAGTTACAAAAGGAGGTTCCATATATTCTATGCTTTTATAGTAAGTTACTGGAAACAAATCCCATTTGTATCCTATCCAATATTGCATCAGCATACCCAATACGAATACAGGAAATGCAACTCCTATAATCCCAAAACTCCTAAAAATCGTGTCCCTAAATTTATTTCTATGTTTTGCTGAAATTACTCCAATTTTAACTCCGAGATATGATGCGATGATCATTGAAAAAAAGGCAAGATCCATGGTTTTAGGCAATCTAAAAACTATCAAATCCCAGACATCTGATCCTCGAGCATAACTAATAGATTCACCCCAATTTCCTGTAAAAACATCCGCAAGATATCTAAAATATTGTATATGAAGAGGTTGATCAAGTCCTAATTGACGCACCATTACATTATATATTTCTGGGGAAATTCTTATTTGAGCTTGACTCAAGAGTGTCATTACTGGATCCCCAGGCATTGCTTTTGAGAGGATAAAAGTTATGGTTAAAACTCCAATAACTACAGGTATAGCAAGTAATATTCTTTTCAGAACATATGAAAGCAAGCTCATTATTTTTGTGAATTATACTCTGTTTAATAATTTTTCTAGTAACATCCAAAACTGTATAGAGTTTATATTCTCTACTATTATAAACTAATTCTACTAATATTGAAAATTCAAAATATCTTGAATAAATAATTTTATTTTTCCATATTTAAATATTATAGTTCCGATATTTGCTTTTCCAGATTTTGGATCATTCTTTGTGCTTTTTCTTTATTTTCTGATTCAGCAGAAAGAAGAATAGCATTCCTATATAATGCTACTTTAATAATTACGTAAGTATCATCTTCTATGATCTTCAATTCATTAATAATGTCATGATATATATATCCATTTTGGTCAGCTAATTCTCTTAAACGATTATGAATATTATTTATCAAATCTGATGACACAGATATAGTTTTATTTATTTTTATGCCTTTCGGAAAGCCTCGAGTTAAAGAGCTTAGTAGGTCGTCTTGAGACGTCATGATTTCAAGAACCTTGAGTAGAATGAAATTACCATCCGAAAAGGGAGCATATTCACTAAAATAAAATTTTAATGTATCTGCAGCTGCAAAGCATGCTCGTTCTTCTCTTATTTGTCTTGAAATCTCCCCAGGAAAATTTTCTACCTCTTTTATAGGGAATTTACTGTCTTCAATAAATTGTTTAACGACTGGAGAAATGGATGGGCTTATTATAATAGTATTTCCTTTTGATTTTTGAATTCTTTTATCAAATGTAGTAAAAAGCATTAATAAATCTTCAAAACTAATTTCTAAACCATTCTCATCGATGATTAATATTCTTGAGCCATCTACATCAAAGCAAACACCTAGATGGCTATTTGAGGCTTTCACTATATCAGCTGTATTTCTTATTGTATTAATGCTAGGCACAGGACTAGAAGATCTCTCACGATAATGGGTGTTTAGGGCGATTACCTCCACACCAATGTCGTTCATTAAAAGAGGAGTTATTTTTCCAGTTGGGCCATAAGAACAATCTACCACTATCTTTAATTTTGCGTTTTTTATCCTTTTCTTATCCACAAATTGCTGAAGGGATTTAATATAAATATCTGCTGTTTGAGGTATCGCTGTTATTTGCCCTATTTCATTAGGATCAACCCTTCTTACTTCTTGAGGGTAATTGTTGTAAGATTCAATTATTCTTTGAAGTTCTGACTGTGCTAATTCAATTCCTCCAGCATCTAGGAAACGAATTCCTACATCTTCACTATATAAATGTCCACCTGAGAAATAGAAACCTCCACTTGCTCCAAAGCGTCTTATAGTGAATTGCAATAAAGGAAATGTGCAATCTGAGAGGTTTAAAAGATTTATACCTGTAGACATCATTCCTGAAGTGTATGCTCTTTTCAACATTCGGCTATCATTATGAAAATCTCTTCCCATCACAATTGATTCACCTTGTTTGAATAAACTACCATGAATTGAACCAATTGAGCTTGAAATTTCGGGAGTAAAAACATAATTTGCTTTTCCAATTATCCGACCCTTCTTTTTTAACTCTTCAAGATTTTTAACTGGATTGTGAATCATTAGGAACTCCTTTTTTGAATTCTCGGTAATGTTTCAATTGGAAATTATATATAATAAAAAGCTAATTAAGAATATATAACTTTAACGATTTTTAAACATTTAAGATTCTCTTTAATATTTAAGGTATGAAAAATTATAAAACAGTTGTAAATTTCGATTAATTAAACTTTCATAAGAGATTGTAGAGAATTATGACTGAACTTTTAGGATCATTTAATTTAGTACTTCATTCTCACCTACCATGGGTATTGGGTCATGGTGTGTGGCCACATGGTATGGATTGGGTTAACGAAGCAGCTGCAGAGACGTATATCCCACTATTAATAGAATTGTATAAACTTGTTGATGATGACTATCATCCAAAACTCACTATTGGACTTACTCCTGTTTTATGTGAAATGCTTCGTCATCCAAGATTTACTGAAGGTTTTTTGGGATATTTAGAAGAAAAATATAATGCGGCTGTATTTGATTTTGAAGATTTTACAGAAAATAAATATGAAGATGGAAGAATCCGATTAACTAAGTGGTGGCAAGAATTTTATGATAGAGTTAGAGATAATTTTATAAATAGGTATAACAAGGATATTGTGGGAGCTTTTAAAAATCTACAAGATATGGGACTTGTAGATATTATCACTTGTGGTGCAACTCATGGCTACGCTCCTTTATTATCTAAAGACTCGTCTATCGATGCTCAATTTAAAACAGCAGTAGATAGTTATAAGCGACATTTCGGGAGAGCTCCTACGGGTGCTTGGTTACCAGAATGCGCTTATCGCCCAGGATATCGTTGGAAAAACCCTATAAGTGGAGAAGAATATGACCGCCCTGGTGTTGAGTATTTTCTTGCTAAAAATGGTTTAAAATACTTTTTCATTGATACTGCATTACTTTTAGGAGGTAAATCACAAGGAGTCTATGCTGCTCGTTTTCCTCTACTTGCGGAACTCTGGAAACAATTTGAATCTCAATATGAAGAAATACCCACTTCTTTTGAAAAATCCCAATATGAATCATATTTAGTATCTACCGATCCTAGTACTCCTGGACCTGTGGGATTTTTTACAAGGGACGAAAAAACTGGAATTGTCGTATGGAGCGGAGAACATGGATACCCCGGCTGTGCTGAATATCTCGATTTCCATAAGAAGCACTGGCCTGGAGGGATGAAGTACTGGAAAGTAACCAGCCCAAAGCTTGATTTGGGAAAGAAAATGCTATATTGGCCCGAAGATGTCCCAGGAAAATTGGATGAAAATGCCGGACATTATTTAAATCTAGTAAAAGATATTTTAAGGGATTATAAAAATAAAAATGGAAATACTGGCATAATTGTGGCACCATATGATGCTGAACTATTTGGTCACTGGTGGTTCGAGGGAAATTGGTGGATCGCACGTGTTCTTCGTTGGATGGAAGATGATCCAGAAATAAATCTAACGAATTCAAGGATACATCTTGAAGCTAATCCTCCAAACAAAGTGGTAAGCGTAATTGAGGGCTCTTGGGGCCAAGCATCATCTCATTGGGTGTGGTTAAATGAATGGACAACTTGGACATGGGAAAGAATATATGAATGTGAAGCGAAGAGTGAAGATATCATCGCAAAATATAAGGATTCAAACGATCCTAATTTGCTGAAGATTCTTCAACAAATGGCAAGAGAACTATTATTATTAGAAAGCAGTGATTGGCAATTTCTAATAACAACTTGGTCGGCGAGAGACTATGCAGAAAACAGAATTGCTTTGCACTATGAAAATTTTAACAGGTTATACAATATGGCAAGCAAATATGCATCCGGACAAAATGTTGAAGAAGGCGAATGGCATTTTCTTGGATTAATTGAAGATACAGATGAAATATTTAAGGCAATAGACCTTGAACCTTTTGCCAAAAAGTAAAGCTTATTTAAATTTAATTTCTATTTAATTGAATTTTTGTTATCCTCATAAAAAAGTGTAACAATTTTTAAAAAGTGTAAATTTAAATAAAATTTGTGTTATAAACCATTTAAATACATAAAAAATCTTGCATGGTGAAAAATTATCGCATACATAATGTCTACCGAAACAATTTTTTTGATGATTGCAGTCATTATTCCAAGTATACTGATATTCTTTCAGAGGAAATTCAAGTTAAAAAGAAAATCAATTGGTTTTAAAATATTATTACATATTATGCTATCCACCTCAATTACAATTGCCTGTACTGCTTTTGCCTACAGATTATTTACCGATTCAATTCCTAGAGTAATACTTATTTTAAGTGCTTTTACTTATGTCGTATTTGCTATTTATTATTTACTTAAGATAATTCAGAAACAGGAATTGAAAATATCTACACTATTAAAAGATAGTTCGGATGCGTCTGTAAATGTTTCCAATATAGCTACTGAATTAGCGGCAAGTTCGAGTGAAGTGAACGCTGCCTCAGAAGAAATTGCAAGTTCTACTCAACTTATTACGCAAGAGGCAGAAGATGCTATAAATGCCACTAATAATATAAGAAATGTTATTGGTGTAGTTACTAATATTGCTGATCAAACTAATTTACTAGCTTTAAATGCCAGTATTGAGGCAGGAAGAGCAGGTGAACATGG
>JBHLLI010000116.1:0-13128 GCA_048885765.1 Candidatus Hermodarchaeota archaeon | reverse complement strand
ATAATGAGATAATATCTTTTATTGTTGCTCTCTATTTCCATTGCCTTAAATAGTTACTTTTTTTTAATCACCTTGAAATCCTATTTAAGTGTGATATAATTTCTGTTGTTAATATTTAAACTTTTCTTTTATATGGTAAATTTGAACAATGGAATCGCAGTTAGTTTCAATTTACTACAAGATTGCATAAAAAATCTTTAAAATTCAACTTTAACTCTTTTAAGCTCTAAAGACTTTTTTTTAAAAATAATTATGATACTATGTTTAAATCTACTGATTATTTCTTCACGTTTTTGGAGGATTCTAGATGTTTGAATTAGAAAGATGAGGGAAAATGTAAAGATTATTTTCATTATAAGGAATTATGTTACCTTTTCCATTAAAAAGTCAAAATCTTTAATAATCATCTAACATTCAGACTTGTTTAATTTATTATTAAGGGTCTTAGTGATTAATTTTGAAAATTTATCATAATCGAAAAAATCCAAGTGAAGTTGCCGTCAGTATAGCTAAAAAATCAGGAATTAAGAGCGATGCAGTTCAGGCTATAATTAACAAGATACAAAAAAAAAGAATAATTTAAATTATTAAGGGTTTACCACCTTCTTCTAAGATTTCTACCTTTATGCTTGGATCCTTTTCGTTGAGTAATTTCTTGAATTCATTGAGATCTTTGCCCCAATTTTGCCTTTACACATTAATCACGTGCAAATTATGCATTGGGACTGCAATCTCAGGTTTTACGTCAACGATTGAATCTGTAGCTTCATCAAAATCCATTGTATATGTCCCACCACATGGTATCAACGCTACAGTTATGTTTCGACTTGCTAGATCTTTCATTTCAGGAATTCTTTCTGTATCTCCTGCATGGTATACACTCTTATCTTCCGAAGTGACTATAATTCCTGCCCATTCATTACTCTTGGGATGATTTGGTTTTTTAATATTATAGGCTGGAATTAACTCGATTGACATGTCTTTATAATCAAAAGAGTCACCTAATTTCAACGGAGTGCCATTAAATTTCTTTAAACTACTCGCAATACTTTCAGGACCAATAACTATTGTATCATCACTCATAAGTTTTTCAATACTACTTGAATCAAAATGATCCCCGTGAGAATGTGTTGATACAATAATATCTGCTTTCTCTTCTCCCTTTTTAATTTGGTAAGGATCAAGATAAATTATCCTTCCGCTATGTGTTTTTACCTTAAACGCAGCGTGCCCTAGCCAAGTAATTTCCATTTGTGCCATTAGTCACACCTCTTCTTTATTTTTTAATTGAATTTATAATTTATTATAATGATAACCTCACTTAAAATAATAATGTAATAAACGGAAATGTATTAAGAACCAATATATGCAAGAAAAAAGAGTTTCCTATTCTTCTTCCTCAAATTGCCATTCTGGATTTTCTAAAGGAATCTTTTTAGTGATCGCGTAGTTATCCTCTTTTGTAATATCCAGTTCTTTGGTTCTTTCTAGAAATAATTTGTTACCAAAATTAGGTATTTCATTAATAAATCTTGGTTTAGAAATAAGGCTGGGAGGTTGTGGACTTTTATTTTTAAGAGATATTTCATTTATTAATTGTTTTTCAAGATTTATATTTTTCCTTGAAAACGAATTACTTATACTGGGAATTGTTGATTTTTGCAAATCAATCCCTTTCAACGGTACAGTAGATTTTAAAATACGACAAGTAGGACAGGTTAATTCTTCTAATCCATGGATACAAGGCATGATTTTTCTATTATAATTTATTCAAATTCTTAGTATTTCGAATTATTATTATCTTTTAATGTTTTTCATTATAATTTCTTAATTATTACGAATTTTCTTTCGACTTAATTCAAATTTTTGGATATACCTATAACCAATGTTATTTTTTATAAACTTTATAAATTTAAGCTAATTTTACCTAGTGTTCTAATGTTAAATTAATATTAATTATCCAATAAGAACAATTTTAGTGTGAAAAATGTCTGAATATCAAGTGGATGAAAATAAAGCATGGTTTAAAAAATGGTGGCCTGAGAAAACACCTAAAAGTCATAAGTTCGATAAAATTTCCTTAGGGGAGTTTTTTGAAAGGCAGCGAAAGAAATATGCTGATGAAAATATGATGTGGTTCATTGAAACATTTATGACTTATGAGGAAGCGGGAAAACTAATAGATGCTTTAGCTACATCATTACACAAATTAGGAGTGAAAAGAGATGATTCTGTCGCATTTTTAATGCCTAATTGTTTTCAATACGTAATTAGTTTTTATGCAACCGCAAAATTAGGAGCTATTGCAACTGGGATAAATCCAACATACAAGCCATTAGAAGTATTGCATCAACTTAAAATGACTAATGCAAAGGTTCTAATTACCTTAGATGCTTTGTACGGAGAATTGGCACGACCAATTATCAATAAAACTAATGTAGAAATGGTAATATATACAAATGTGGCTGATTTAGCTTCAGGATTATCTGGACTAAAGAAGGGTTTAGGAAAATTGATTGGTAAAATACCAAAGGGAAAAGTCGATTTTCCAAGTGCTATCAATTTTTTAGATCTTTTAAATGTTGATCCTGATCTTCCAGAAGTAGAATTTGATCCAACTGAACAAACAGCTACTTATATTATGACAGGTGGAACTACAGGTGTTCCAAAAGCTACAGTGCTAACACACTTCAATTTAGTGTCTAATGCGATTCAGTGTATGTTATGGGTTGGGGGTGAAGACCCCGGGGTTGGTGACATAGGAGCACTTCCATTATACCATTCATTCGCGATGACAGCAGTTATGAATGTAGCAATAGCTTTAGGAGGTTGGATGATGTTATTCCCAAGACCACCTCCAACAGAGCAATTTTTAAAAGAGATTACACATATCGATGCTCCAAAAGGCCTCTTTTATGCAGGTGCAGAAATATTATTTAAAAGGATAGCCGATTTTCCTAACCTAGAAAAATTTCCGAATTTAATGGGTAGGTTAAGACTTTGTATTTCAGGTGCTGGACCATTACACGCTCCCGTACAGAAAGCATTTCAAGAAAATACTAAAGGACGAATAGTGGAGGGATATGGGCTGTCAGAAGCAAGTCCAGTAGTGAGTGCAGGGAATCTTTTTGGAGAAAGTCCAGTTGGGACCATTGGAATGCCATTTCCTGGAACCGACTGGGGAATTTTTGATGTGGAAGATTTTGAGAAAGGGCCTATAGCAACTGGATTACCAGGTTCAAAATATGGAGAGGAATATACAGGTGAAATTTGTGTTTGTGGACCTCAAGTAATGAAAGGATATTTAAACCAACCTGAAGAATCAGCTGATACTTTAAAAAAATGGGATGGTAGAACATGGCTTTTAACAGGGGATATTGGATTTATGAACGAAGACGGAACTATAGCAATAAGAGATAGAAAGAAACAATTAATCAAAGTTGCTGGGCATTCAGTCTTTCCCGCAGAAGTCGAAACTATGCTTATGAGTCATGAAGCCGTTTCGGAAGCTGCAGTCGCAGGTTTACCTGATCCTGCAGGAAAAGTTGGCGAAATCACAAAAGCATGGGTCTCATTAAAACCAGGATACGAAGGTAAAATTACTGGAGAACAATTAATAGCTTGGGCAGAAAAGAATATGACTAAATGGAAATGTCCCGCTATGATTGATATAATTGATGAAGTACCTAAAAGTGTTTTAGGGAAAGTCCAAAGACGTGTATTACAAGAAGCAGATCCACTCTTTAAAAAATAAACTATTTTTTTTACTTTTTCTATTTTTATCTTTGGTCAATTTGTTATAATATCCAGATTTAATAATTTTTAATTTCATAAACTTTTGATATAATCATTAATTTATTTTTCCATGGAGTCAATAGCTACTAAACATACATTCACCCACTATATTTTCTTTTGGATTGGGCAATTAATTTCAATGTTAGGCTCATCTATTACTCGTTTTGTTATTATTGCGTGGATAAATGAAGAAACATTAAGTCCAACATTTGTTTCTATAGCCCTTTTTTTGACAGCACTCCCAATGGTATTCATACCACCTCTTATAGGAGTTTATATTGACAGATGGAATAGAAAAACTACAATTGCACTAGTTGATTCACTCCAAGCATTCACTACATTTTTACTGATAATCTTATTTGCTAATAACATTGTTAATTATTGGCTTGTCATTTCTCTGAATTTTATAAGAGCAATTTTTCAAGCAGTACATTTTCCTACCGTGAATGCTATAATACCTCTAATGATTCCCAAAAAATATTTAAGTCGTATGAATGCAATCAACTATTTCTTTACTGGGGGTATTCAAATAATTGGACCTATAATAGGTGGTCTTTTTCTGACCATTATAGAAACTAATCCATTATTAAACATAGAACATATTCTATGGATTGATATTATTACATTTGGAATTGCTCTGATACCACTATTGTTAGTTGGTATTCCCTCAATACAAAATCATGAATTGAATGCCAAGAAAATAACATTTATAAAAGACTTCAAATTTAGTCTAAAGATTTTGAAGTCAGTAAAGAGTTTTTATATTTTAATAGTATTTATATCCTTCATTAATCTCTTGAATATGCCTTTCGCTGCCCAGTTGTATTTATTTGTAAGGATTAATCACTCTGGTGTAGTATTAGATATCTCCTTGATACAAGCATTTTTCCAAATTGGTTTCATTATAGGAGCGATTATAGCAATGGTTAAAAAACATTGGAAACATAAAGAATTAATAATTTTATATTCATGTTTTATTGGAATTGCTGGATACTCACTTTTAACTTTAGCACCAAGAGGGAATTTTATAATGATGGCAATAGGATCAGCAATTCATGCATCTATGATTCCTTTAGCAAATACAATGTTTCTTACAATTCTTCAGACTAAGATTCCTGCCGAAACCCAAGGTAGAGTATTCTCAATTGTAGCAAGTATTGCTGCTGCTGTCACTCCAGTAGGAACGTTAATTTCTGGACCAATTGCAGATCTCATTGGTATCCCATTACTCTTCATATTCACTTTATATTTACAAGTTGTTGCGATTGTAATAACGTGGTATTTCACTGATCTCAAAAGTATAATTAAAAGAGAATCTGAACAAGAAATGATGAAAGAACAAGAAGAAATAAGATTGGGACCAGAACAAATTGAAATAGGTTAAATGTTATTATTTCAACGCTTATTGAATAAATATTAATTTCTAGTTTAATTCCTTAAAAATAATAATATTATACAATTAATTCTCAAAATGACTAAAGGGATAATTCTTAGTGGGGGATTTGCACGAAGACTTAGACCATTGAGTTGTGTAATCCCGAAATCTCTTATGCCAGTTGTCAATAAACCTGTTATTGAGCATCAAATATCTTTGTTAAAGTTAGCAGGAGTTCGTAAAATAGTTCTCGCAGTTAGTTATATGGCAGATGTTGTAGAAAAGTATTTAGGAGATGGAGAGAGATTAGGAATAGAAATTGTTTATACGAATGAAACGAGCCCATTAGGAACTGCTGGAGCGATTAAAGTAGCGGAAGACTACCTGAGTGATGATAACTTTTTCATGTTGAATGGAGATGTTATTTTCAATTTCGACTTTAACGAGATGATTAAGGCTCATAATCCTCAAAAGGGTATTGGTTTAATAGCTAGTAAAATTGTTGATGATCCATCCCGATATGGAGTTATAATTGCTGAAGAAAAATCTAATAAAATTTTAAAATTTCTTGAAAAATCTGAATATAAACCCCCAGAAGGAAAAAACATCCCAATGCCTATCAATGCTGGAGCGTACCTCCTGGAACCAGATATTTTTGAATATATTGAATCAAATAAAAAGATTTCAATGGAGCGTGAGATTTTTCCAATTCTCTCTCAAGAAGAAAAACTATATTATTATCCAATTTCAGGAATTTGGAAAGATATTGGCAAACCCGAAGAATTATTAGAAGGCAATATTCTATTAATGAATGATTTAATTAAAAATTTAAAAGAAAAACACCAAAATCTAATTGATGAGGGTTTAGATATTGAAGGAAAAGCATTAATATATCCTCCTGTAAGTATTGGGAAAGATGTGGTAATAAGAAAAAATTGCCGAATAGGTCCAAATGTAATTATTGGTGATAGTGTATATATCGGAGCAAATACAGAAATTAAAGATGTATTGATATATAACAAAACATATATTTCAGAGAATATTAAGTGCGAAAGAGCTATAATTTCAGATAATTGTTTACTTCATGATGGAGTTCAGTTAAAGGGAAATAATCATAATCTTGTAATTTTAGCATCTTTTGTAGAAGTATTAGATAATGTAAAATTAATTGCTCCATCTAATTCTTCTCTTTCAATTTGTCATCATGATGTAGTAGACTTAGATATATTTTAAGGAGAAAATTAGATCTCTTCTCGGAGTTTCATTATCTTCTTCTTCAATTTTTTAATTTTAGAATCAGAAACATTATAGATTAGAAAACTTTCAAGGATTTTTAATGCTTTTTGATAGTATTGAATGCTATTAATCAAATCTCCATTCTTTTCTGCATTTTCACCTGCCTCTAAATTAAAATCCAGTTCTATTTGTTTGATTTCTTTATCTAATTCCAATAAGTATTTTGAGATTTTGTCAATCTCCTGTTTGAAATTAAACTCTTTTGCTAAAAATAGAGCCTTTTTATATTCTTCCTCCCCAACTTTATATGCGAGCGCCTTTTCAGCAGTTTTTCCTTTTTTTATTAATTCTTTTATCATATTATACACTGAATCTTCGTCCATATCATCTGCCTGTTCTTTTAGTTTGTCAAGATCGGAATCTGTTATTATAATAGAAGAGATTGGTTTATATTTAGCAACTTTTTCTTCCTGAGCTTCTTGAATCATTTCAATGTTGCTCACTGCGGTTTCTAAAGTGGTAGGACTAAAGATTTTGTTTTCAACTAATTGATATATTTGATATAAAATTTCGTTTGCTTCAATATCAACTATTTTTTTCACTTGATTCAGTAAATTATAAATAAAAAAGAATTGTTTTGAGGTGAGCAATTCTTTTGCAATATTAACTATCGCTTTTTGAATTTGATTTTTTTCTATATTTTGTAAATCTTTTGGAACAATTGAATGAGCTAAGGTCATGGGAAAAACCAATTTAATCTCAAAAGAGTCAACTATGAATTCAACCATATTTTTTGAATAAAACATTCCAGCAGTTCTAAGATTAAAGAGCTCCTTGCTAAAGATTTCTTCAAATTCTACGATAAATTGGATTACGTGATTCTTCATATTTTCGGAAGCTTCATGATCAAGCATTAAGCAGAGTCGGATAACGTCTCCATCTCTTAATAGAATATTAAAGTTTTGATATTGAAACTCATAAAAATTATGATTACTCCGCGAATAAGAGTTCTCAGTTTTGTGGGATTCAGAAAAAGTTATATTTGCTTGAATAAATCCACTTAACAAATCAGGATTTATTTCTTCTCCTGACACAGGATAATTCAATAAGGTCAAGCCTGATTCATTATCCATAATTATAACATGTCTAATATTAAGTACATCTAAAAATTTACGCCATATTAACTCACGTTCCATTTTAACGCGTCTTTCATAAGAATCTACTTCATATACATCTAAATTGGAATCGATTTCAAATCCAAGTTGCTTTAATTTATTTTTAATACATGTCATACAGAATTTAGGGTATTTTGAACACTTTTCTTTAATTTTTCCACAATTAAATCCTAAATGATCAATCTCAAAAAATACCATAGAAAACCCTGCATTTAGATGAATCAATTTTAAAAAAATGAATTTATTCAGGCTTTATGGGAAAATCAAATTCAAATCTTATTTGGATTAACATGAATTAACGATCATTTAAATTTTTAGGATAAAAACTGATTATAAAGTAATAATACGAAAATCTTATTTTTTTATGAATATCAATGGATTCAGATTTAAACTTAAATTTAAAAACTCAAAAAAATTAATGCTATTAAAATAAATAGATAAATAGTGTTGTTGTATAAATTTGCCAGATTATCGTATAAATGATGATTGGATTTTAAATCGAATCTCTTCTCAAAGCACCAGTTTTGCCGAATGGATGAACAATCTATTTGATACGGTTGAAAAGTCTTTAGAAAACGCTCCTCCCGAAGTCACTGAGGAATTTAAAAAAACTAAGGAACTTAACTTAAAAGATTTAGATAAAGAATTAGCTTCAGTACAAAAAGAATTGTCAAACTTAAAAGGAATTGGCAAAATATTTTCAGGTTTTGGAATGAAACTTGAACAAAAGATTAAAAATTCAATTCAAAATTCAATTCCTGAGTTAGACATTATCACTGGCAAGCGTAAAAATTTATCAACAGCCCTTTATGATGTGTCTAAAGAGAGGGGAATTGTCTCAGAAGGATTATTATATTTAATACGAGCGTTACCGGATCTTGAAGCTTTTCTTTATAGTACAAGTGTAAAGAAATACTATCGAGATCATACTGAACATGCGCTTCGTGTAGCAGTATTAGGAGATTTTTTATTAGAACAAGATATTGGGCAAGGAACTCTACATAGTATAATTTCTGACTTAACAGAATTAGATAAAAAACTATTAAAGGAAAAATTTTGGTGGATAACAGGCTTAATTCATGATATTGGGTATCCACTAGGAAAAATGACCACAGCTGTTAATTATTCACTTGTAAACCAGCTTTTAAAATGCTATCCTACAATCGATTTAGAATTTATTCCTTTTGAAATAAATTTAGCTTGGAAGGGAAAACAAGAAGAATATTTGGAGATATTAGAAGAAGGGCTTTCAAAAGAAGCACGTTTATTAATAAGAGAAGGTGCTGGATTCACACATAAGATAATTTCTTCCCAAGATCCTCAAATTTACTTAACTCAACCAAAAGGACATCCTGAATACCAATATAAAAATCCTGTAGATTTGGATCATGGAGTTATTTCTGCGCTTTCTCTTTTGAAAGGAATCGGAACTCCACAAGAAATTAAAAATAGTGATGAATTTGATGGGTATGTTTTAGCCGCTAGAGCGATAGCATTACATAATTTTAAAGCTCAACTTAAAGATTATGTCTTTGAAGAGCAACCTTTAGCATTCTTTTTAATGCTAATAGATGAATTACAAGAATGGGGGCGCCCAATTCCAGTTCAAATACGTGATACTTATTTTACAACTGAATTAGAAAAAGTCACTTTATTGGATGAACTTCTGCTAAATTTGGATGAATTTATTTGGCTAATGCAATTTAAAAATCAACAAGCTAAAGAATTAATGGAATTTAATTTCAAATTGTTTACAAATGATAAGAAAAAATCATTTGGAAGATTAAATAGTAGCAAATTATTTCCAAAAACTACGATTAATCTTCAAGATATAAAAGTTATGAAAGGAGTTAGGAAAAAAAAACAAACTATTCTAGAACAAGATACGATAATAATTTGAGGTGAATTTAGAGTATGGAAGATTTAAAAGAAAATGGATTAAAGATATATAATGCAATATTTGATAAGAAAAAAAGTGTTGAAATTGATGAAATAGAATATCCCATCAAGAAATTCTCTAGCGGTGTAAAATATGTAGATCTTTTTGGATATAGGTATATTGAGCAAAATAAGAACAAAAAATCAGAATGGGGTAAAAAAGCGAGACAGGGTCATAAAATAATGTGGATAATTAAAGGTAGACGCTATATTGCACAGATTTTAGATGGTGTATATCAAGACTTAAAGAAATGAATAAGATTGTTTTTTTAAGGATAAATATTAGAAATTGGTCCCCATTTTATTTTTATTCTAAATATTTCTTACTTTATATAGTGAGAAATTATGGAAGCTGAAATAAGAGTAGATACATCTTATTATGAATTTTTGGATGTAGTTCAAAAAATATCCAAAAATTCTGTATCTATTCAAGAAAAGCTTATTAAAACAATTTATGAATACTATGATATCCAAAAAGTAAGACATGAATTAGAAAAAAAAATAGCATATTTAGACCGAGTAATAAAATAAATAGAATTTTAAAATCAAATATAAAACTTCTCCATTTCCAAATTGAGTATATTCATTTGAATATACTCATTAAATCTTTAAATTTTTTTCAAGTTTTTCAGTAATCAGCTCTAAATATGATTTTCTTATAGATTCTTCTTTCTTAATACCAAGCAAACTTAAAAAGTCAAATAATACGTTTTTAGTTTCTACGAGATTTTCTTTAGAATCTAATAAAAATTCAACTTCTAGGAAATATTGGTCTAAAAGCGGTAAATAATCTAATAATACTTCTAGGTAATAGTTTTTAAATTCGAATTCATACAATTCTCTTTGTTTCTTAATCGTAAAGATTTTTTGAAAACCTAATTCTTCCAATATGACTTTCATTTTATCAATATCATCTATTTTGATGTCAACTTCTTTACGAGTTTTTGTAAAAAGATCCATCTTTTTGCCTTTATAAGTGATGAAATAATTAGTAACTCGCTTTATTGTCTCAAGTTTTTTATGAAACTCAATAGATTTCCGTAATCTTAAAGCTTCATCAGTTTTCCTAAAATCTCTTAGACCTTTAGGCATATTAAAATATGTGTCTTCATGAAGAAGGGAGAGTTTATATTTTCCATTGTGTTCCTCGAATTTTCTTATAATTTGGTCTGGATTTGAAATTCTAACTTTTATTTCGACTTCGATCATAACTTTTAAACTCACCCTAATAATTATAATGAATTATTTTTTATTAGTATTAATAGATTGAAATTCGAGTTGTTAAGTAATTTCTCACCTACAGAAAGATGCCAAAGAACTTGCTGATAAATATGGTTACCTCCCTTATATGGTAGAAAGATACATTCAATTCTTGGGATTGGGCCAAACAATTGAATATTTGAAAGCAAATGAACGCCCTTTAATACCCTCAATCCGTACTAATACTCTTAAGATTTTATTATCAGATTTGAGAAAAAGATTAGAATATAAGGGTTTTAAGTTAGAACCAATAGAATGGATTTCATATGGATTCAAAATACTAAAAGAACCTTATAATTTGGGATCTACTCATGAATTTCTACAGGGTTATTATTATATACAAAATATTGCATCTATGTTTGCAGCAACAATTCTCAACCCAAAACCAGGTGACGTGGTTATTGATATGTGTGCTGCACCCGGGAGTAAATCAACTCATTTAGCTCAATTAATGAGAAATAATGGCACACTCATCTTAATTGATAAAAATAAAAGCAGAATCCCCGCCTTAAAAGTTAATATACGTAGGTTGGGAATTTTAAATTCATTAATAATAAATTGTGATGCGATAAAACTTACAGAACTTAAATTCAAAGCTGATAAAATTTTGTTAGACGCTCCATGTACCGGCGAAGGCCTTATAAGGCAAGACAGAAATAGAAAAAGAAGCAAAAAACTAAGTGATATTCAGAAAATGTCTTCAATCCAAAAGAAATTATTATTAGCAGGTTTAAAATCTTTAAAGCCAAATGGCGAATTATTATATAGCACTTGTTCTATTGGACCAGAGGAAAATGAAATGGTTATTCATGATATTTTGGAGCGAGAAAAAAATTATTCTATTTTAGAAATAGACGAGTCTTATGGTGTCGAAGGGCTTACAAATGTATTTGGAAAATCTTTACGCGAAGATTTAAAGAATTCTCAGAGATTTTATCCTCATATCCATGACACTATTGGTTTTTTTTTATGTTTAATAAGGAGAAATTAATTTTATTGTTTTTCTCGTAAGTAGATTCCTTTATCACTTAGGTTCTTTACAACCAAGCCATCAGGTCTGAGATTTTTAACATCACTAGCTTCAATTACTGAATTACCTATAGCAATTAATTCATCCTTATCATTAAAAATTAATACAAAATCGTTCTCCTTGAAATTATAAGATTTTATTATAAGCATATTCTTTAGAATATTATTTCCATATAGAATGGATTTTTCTCCATGTTTATTAACATATATTTGTAATAAATCAGAAATATATCCTCTTTTATGTAAATATTCTGCTCCTTCTATACTTAAATAGAATTCTCCCCTTTTTATAAAACCAAAATATAAACCTCCTGAACTAATATCATTTACACTAATTTTCTTTAATATTTTTTTTATTTCTTCAGATAGTAGGTAAATTTGAGGATATTTAAAATGCTGAGTTTTGTTTTTGATTAATACATATAAATTATGCTCAAATTCTTCAAATTTAGATAAATTATTTGAGAAGATTTTTGAGAGAAAACTACCAATAATTTTTTTTTCAATGTTATTTATATTTCTGAACATTACAAAGTTATTCATAATTAGAGAAAATAGAAAGAATTAAGAAGATTTAATATTATTAATCAATAAAGGTATTAAAAAATAGTGTCATTGAAAAATGGGCATTCGAAAGATAGAAGATGATATAGATTTAAAAGAAGCTATGAAAAAAAAAGCAGCAGAACTTAAAATGAAAGAAATGCAGTCAAAGGCTTCTGTTGACAAATTTACAAAGGATAAACTTCGAGATTTAGCTAAAAGACATGGTGTTTTATTAGCATTAACCCCAGAGTTGCGAGAAGAAGTAAAAGAATTACAAAAGAAATTCAATATTCCCTCTTCAAAAATTATTACTGAACAAATTACAGAGCATGATGTATTAAGAAAATTTTCCAAAATTGATTACCAAAAATTAGGAATGTTGGCATATCAGAGAGTTTTGATGAGTAAAGAAGAAACTGGTGGAATAATTCCATTATCAGAGGTATTCGAACTAGTAAACACTGGAATTCTAAAAGGAAATGTAGAAGTCAAGGATGTTGATAAAGCCTTGAGACTTCTAAAAAAAACAAAAGTCATTGAAGACATAACCCAATTGGATTCAGGGGCAATAATGGTAAGATTTTTTCCAATTCAATACACTGGTGATGAGTCTAAAGTTGTAGATTTAGCGAAAGAAAAAGGGGTACTCACTTTGGAGGAAGTGTGTACTAATTTGGAATGGTCTCAGGATCGGGCGTTAAGAGCATTAGAATCACTTGAAAATACTGGTATTGCAAAATTCAGGGAAAATATATTGACTGGGAAACAATGGTA
>JBHLLI010000115.1:0-13304 GCA_048885765.1 Candidatus Hermodarchaeota archaeon | reverse complement strand
ATGTTAACTTTATTAATAAAGTTAATACTTATTTAAAAAATATTTTTATCAAAATCCGTATTAGTAATTTTAATGACTGAGAATCAAAATTTAAAACCTGAAACAGAAGAAAAAAAAAGCAAGGAAGATTTAGAGAAAGAAGAAGAAGAAAAATATAAAATTAAATCTCTTAGAAAAGCAGGTAAGATCGCCCAAGATGTAAAGAAGTATATTAAACCAAAAATCAAAGTAGGTGCGAATGTGTATGATTTAATTAACGAAACTGAGGCAAAAATCAAAGAATTTGATGGAATGTGTGCTTTCCCTGTCAATTTATGTATAAACAACATTGCAGCACATTACACATCTCCTATTAAAGATGATGGGACTGAAATCATGGAAGGTGATCTAGTTAAAATTGATTTAGGGGTCCATATTGATGGATTTATTGTTGATACAGCCTTTAGTGTAAATTTTAATGAAGAAGAATCTCTTAAAAATATAATTCAAGCTACTGAGGTCGCTTTAGATGCGGCAAAAATGATGGTTAAACCAAAAACAAATACCAAGGATATTGGTAAAAAGATTGAGGATATTGTTAAAGGATTTAAATATAATCCAATAAGAGAATTAGGAGGGCATCAAATTGAAAGATGGATAGTTCATGGGAAAAAGCAGCTCCCTGAACTAGGATCTCAGGGAGGTGATGTTATGGAAGTCGGTGAAGTCTTTTCAATTGAAATATTTGCGAGTACCGGCGAAGGATCTGTACATAACACCCCATCTTCATACATTTATGAAATTAATCCATATTCAGGTAGGGTACCCCTACGTAGAAAGTCGTCCAAACAGATTTTAGGATTTGTTAATAAAAATTACAAAACATTACCATTTGCAGAAAGATGGTTAGCAGAAGAATTCAGACTAGGAGTAGCTTTTGGGTTACAAGAATTAGTACAACAAGGTAAATTACAAGCTCACAATGTTTTAGCAGAAAAAAAGGGTATTTTTGTAGCCCAAATTGAAGAGACAGTTTTGATCACTGAAGATGCATTTGAACAATTAACTTAATTTGATATATAGATAAAATCAATTTACAATTTGCTTGGAAAAATGGATAAGTTAAATATTTGTCTTGTTTCTTTAACATTTGCTCCTGATAGTCAAGATGGAGCAGCTAAATTCTTTACTGGGATTTACAATTATTTAAAAAATCAAGGTCATAATGTTAAATTGGTAACAGCTAAATGGAATTTTGCTTTTTCAGATCCAAATATCCATCAAATTAAAATTATAAGAAAGCGATTTTTATGGTTTCCTCACTTTACATTGCATGCTAGAAATTATCTTAAGAATCATAATTTCGATATTGTTCATGGAAACGGCCCCAAAGGTGTGATACCTATAGTTTTATCGAACCAAAAACAATTCATCTCAACAATTCATGATTTAGGCCCATTCGAAACGCAATTTACTAGAATACCATTGGAGAAATTACTAATAAAATATACAGTTAACAAATCAACGTTAATAACTACATGTGCTGAATCAATCAGAAGGCAGATTAATTATTATATACCCACGGTAGATATTAACCATACATTTAATCTTTACTCTGCAATTGAAGAAAAATTCAAACCACTTCCTGATAAAGCTCAGGAATTAAAAAATAAACTCAATATTAAAGGACCTGTTCTTTTATATATAGGACGTATAGCAAAATATAAAGGGGTTCATGATATCATAAAAGCATATCAATTAGCAAAAAAAGAAATCCCAAATCTTAATTTAGTGATTGGAGGTAAACCAGATTTTTATATGGAAAAAATTTTTGAAAGCTGGCGACAAAAATATAAAGATATTTACTTTTTGGGTTTTATATCAGATGATGAAATTCCAATCTATTATTCTATGGGAGATATATTTGTAACATATTCTTATGCTTCTGAAGGGTTTGGGTTGACTCCAATTGAAGCAATCGCATGTGGAACTCCTGTTATTTGCTCTTCAATCCGTGCATATAAAGAAGTTCTACAAGATAATGCTATTTTTGTACCCCCTAAAAATCCTATACAATTGGCAAAAGAAATTGTGATATTTTTGAAAGATGATGTCACAAGAAAAAGACTTTTAGAAAAAGCTCAAAAGTTTATAAAAAGATATACTTGGAATGCAGTTGGAAAGAAACTTGAAAGTGTTTATGATATATTTCTAAACCAAATTTAAAGTTTTTTGACTATAATTTAACTGTTCTTTAACAAAATCAAAACAAATTTTATTAGGATTTTCAAACTGGTCTATTTTTCCTTTAAATGAGCTTATTTTGAATCTTCCTATTGAAGGACCTTGATCAAGTATCTCTATAGCCCTAGTAGACAAATTGGTTGAATCTCGAATATGTTCTAAGGGAAAACCATTTTCTATTAAAAATTTTTCCTGTGGGGCTGATTCTCCTGGAAAGAATTCTATACTTGGCACATTCAATAAACTGGATTCTCTCACAATTGTTCCACCCCCACTAATGACTAAAGCTCCATAGAAGCAAAAATCTACTAAATTTGGTAGATATTGAGTTATAATTATATTTTTATCTTTAGCAAGAGTTTTAAGTCCTTTAGAGAGAAAATCTTCTTGCTTTTTTGAGCGGACTAATAAGAAATATTTATGATTAGGAAATTCTTTAAAAATTAATGGCAAAAATTTCTTTATTTGGGTCTCTTCTGGTTTAAATTTATGGATTAGATAAGAAGCGTGAGTTGGTTCAGTTCTTATTAAGACATATTCTCCTCTTTCCACATCATATTTCTTTAAAATTTCAGGATTGGGAGAATATTCTGAAATCCAAGCAATTTCATCAAGCCCATTATACCTGATAATCTTTTCTGGATCAGCATGAAGTTTAATATACAAATCTTTTGGTATGCATTTAGGAGTGATGATCTTTTCTATAAATGGATGAATTAATTTGCACACAGGTTCGTTTCTAGGTTCATCATTCATACATATAGAAGGAATTTTTAGTCCATATGAAATTCTTGTTCCTTCTATCGATAAAAAAGTAACGAAATAATCTGGTGTAAATTTTCTGACCAATGGAAAAAGTTCTTTCAAACGATCTATATAGGTTTCTAACTTACTTTCTAATTTTTCTCCACCATGTCTTCCAATTTTTTTATATTTTACATCTGAATTATCTAGAATCTGATATGTCGAATCATAATCTCGTGCAGTAATTAATAATTCTGCGTTATCATTTTGAAACATTTTCCAGAGTGACTTAAACATTATTGCGGTTTTTGGTTGTTCGATGTCGATCCAAATTCTTTTTCCAGTTAGACTCATAGTAAACACAAAAATGATAATAAAGATTTATTTTTTTTTGTAAATAATATCTTTTTAATAGAAAATATGACATTATTATGATTTTTAATCATATAGTGTTCATGTTCCTGTAGAAAAAATTATTCATTGCAAATACAAGGCCTTGATTTGCATTTAAAGCATAAATCTGGATATTTATTTGAAATTGCAGTTTCTAAATCAATTCCTAATAAATTCGCCAATGAGTTTGCCCAAGCTATAATATCTGCTAATTCTTCTGAAATATTTTTTATATCAATTTCTTTACTCCTTAAAATGCGTGCAAATTCACCAATCTCCTCTACCAACCAAATAAAGGTACCGTTTACTCCTCTATTTTGGTCCTTTTCAAAGTATAGCTCTTTAATTAATTTCTGAAATTCTGAAATTTTCATTAGGATTTAAAAACAACAATTTTTAATTACAAAGATAGTTAGAGAAATATTATCCCCCACCAGGAGTGAATATCCAACCAAATACATCAAACCGAGCTAATATTACAATAAAAATCAGAGCTATAGATAAAATTACTGGAACTATTGGACCAACTTTGATTCCTACTGAACTATCTTGAAAGAATCTCATTAACCCTGCTCCACCTAAAGGCATTGGAGCAGAACCACTTCTTCTTTTTTTACGCCTTGATTGAGTTCCTCTAGTTGACATTTTTAAGACTAAATAAAGAATTATTTAATATGACTTATTATATAAATAACTGAAAGCATTTAAAATTTTATTTCGACATGTTAAAAAAAATTTCATAAGTTTTTATTAATTATTTTCATTACTTTTAGATAATTTTAAGGAAAAGTTATAGAATTATGTTGAAAAGAATAAGAATTCTTGTTATTCTCACCATTTTTTTAATTATTTTCACGAGTATATTAATTATACCTAAAAACTCTAATTTGAATTATATACATAAAGATGAATCAAATAATTCTTTATATTCAGCCAATCAAGAAGGAGCAGAAAATATAATACTAACTTATGTAAATCGAAGAGTAGATGTGAATTTGTACGGTGTAGTAAAAGTACGTGATATCTTAACAGTTAAAAATCTTAATAATAACCCTATCAGTTCGATATTGGTTGGAATCCCACTTGATCACTCAAGCAAGTTAATACATATTGAAAGTAAGGGTGCTAATGAAAATACATTGTTAGAAGAAAATACTTTATCAATTGGAAGATTAAATATGGTTATGGAAGAATATGAAATGTTTATAATTTATTTAGATTCCCCATTGCTACCCCATCAATCAAGAACAGTTATATTCAAATACAGCTTAAGAGATTTAGCAACTGAACAATTTGTAGGTGATATACATTACGTTAATTATATGGGAGTTATCTATCCAATTTTGCCATATAATATAGAAGGGGAAATTGTGGCATACTATTTTTTCCCAGAATTTGCTTCTGGTGATGAAGATATTACAGAAGATTGGGGTAATTATAATCCTTCTCTTAATGCTAGGGAGTATAAATTAGAGAGACTTGATGAATTAGTTGGAGTTGATTACGTTGAACCATTTTTAGCCAATATTGAAGAATATGTAGATTTAAACTTATGGTTTAAACATGAATCTAGTAATAAATTGGAAATACAAGCAAATCAACGCGAAATATTCGTTTCACCCTGGGGTGTTGTTAGAGTAAGGGAGAACTTACAAATAAAAAATTTAGGACTTCAATCATCAATTTATATCATCTTATATATACCCGCTTCTGCTCACGGATTAGGTGTATCAGATAAGCTTGGTAAAATTTTAGGTGTTACATCCAATGAGATTCCTGGAACAAATCAAAGAAGGGTTACAATTGATTTATCAGCCAATCGTGTAAGTATGCTACCTAATACTTCATTTAATTTCGATCTTGAATACTACTTACCCATTGAAAACCATTTATCTTCAAACTGGTTCCAAGAATCTGTTGAAATTGATCTAATAACAACGAGTTATGATTATTTAGGTAAAGAATTAACTATCACAGTTATTATTGATGGTTGCTATAAAATTGATTATATTACTGAATCTCCAGAAGCTATTAAAAATTCTCAAGGAATGGTATCAATAAAATATACCTCTGATTATATCGCACCAGGAGTCAATAAAGTCATACAATTTACGTTTACTATAGATCTTTTCAATTTACTCTTAAGACCTGTCGTTTTTATAATAGTTTTTCTATCAATTGTCTCGATTTATGTTGTTCTAGTAAAAACAAGAAAAAAGGAGAAAGATCTTACTGCGATTAAAAAAGAATACATCCCTGTTAGTGAAATTAGAGAATTTTGTTCTCTATTTGAAGAAAAGAATGCATTACTCTTAGAGATTAGAGAAATAGAAGAAGCTGCTAAGCGAAAGAAAGTCTCGAAGAAAACATATAAAAATATTTTAACTAAAAATAACTCAAAAATAGATGAAGTTCAGAAGGAAATTATCCCTTTCAAGAAGATATTAATGGAATCAAGTGATATATTTGAGAATATAATAAAAAAATTAGATGTTTTAGAAGCTGAAAGATTAAGCGTAAAAGATAGTTTATCACTCTTAGAATCTAGGTATAAGAGAGGAAGATTACCTTCAAGAACCGCATATATAAAATTATCGGATGATTTCAAAAAACGACAGAAGAAGATTGATAGAACTATTGATAAATTAATTCAACAATTCAGGAGTTATTTATTATAATATTTCTTTTGTGTGGAATGGTTAAATGAAAACATGGCTTTTTGACATTTTAGCTTGCCCAATAGATAAATTTTTTCCTTTAAAACTATATATTTTTTCTTTTGAAAATGAACCAAATGAACTTCAATTAATTATTGATAATTATTTTAACCGTGATATAAATCTTATTAAAAGTGAGAAAATAATTGAAATATATCATGAGGATAATGAATTATTAATAAGAGATAACGTTGTTATTAAAAAAACTAAATTAATAGATTATCTTAACTTAACTCACTCTAGTTTAATTGAATTTGAAAATATTTTTGGAAATTCAACAAATAAATTAGGTAATAAATGCATCGAAATTATGAATACTGAAATTAAATCAAGAGTTATGGAATTTACTAAAAATCCTAAATTTGATCAAATTGATAGCATATTACCGGAATTATATTTTTTCAATAAAATAAAACTTGACATTGAAATACAAACGGGTATACTCTTTTGTAATAAATGTAAACGTTGGTATCCTATTATTGATACAATCCCGCAGATGTTACCAGATAAATACCGAGATGAAAAAAAAGAAATTGACTTCCTTGAAAAGCATAAAAATTTATTGGATGTAAAATTTTTTGATCAAGATCTTAAGCCATTTAAGATTTAAAAAATAATGAATGAAAATTTTACTATTCTATAGTAAGTTTGATTCATAAGCCCGGTGGTGTAGATTAGCACAACCTTTTTGTGTTAAGCAAAATGGCCAAGCATTTGGGGCTTTGAACCCCGCGACTATACATCCCGATATGAGGTGTATAGCGAACACGGTTCGAATCCGTGCCGGGCTATTCATTTCTAAAACTACAAAATTGAAAAATAAAAAATTTAATAGATAAAGTATTTTAAACTTTAAATTCTATAATTTATCAAGATTTTGATTTAAGATAATAATAATTGATACCAAATGAATCTTCTAACTGACCTGAATTGGAATTTTATGGAGATCCTCTTTTTAGTGATTATTTTTATTACTGGATTTTTGGTAACTTACCTAGTCCAACCTTATTTGATAAAATTCATGAAAAGAAAAGGACATGTTGGTGTTGATATACATAAAAATGCAAAACCTGAAATTGCTGAATCTGGAGGAATTAGTATGATCATAGGAATTAGTGTTAGTTTGATTTTTTTAATTTTATTCTTTCCAACCTTTACTAGTGAAATTTTAACTTTTCTTCTCACAGTTATATTAGCTGGAGCTATAGGTTATCTTGATGATAGAAAAAAATTGAGATCACGGTATAAAATTATTTTATCAATTTTCTCTGGAAGTATTATCTTTTTAGCAAATCTATTTGGTTTAATTACCATAGATTCACCCACTATCCCAATTATTGATACTACAAGATTAACAATAATTTATCCATTCTTAGTACCTATAATCGTAGCAGTTTTTACAAATACCGTAAATATGTTGGAAGGTTATAATGGTGAAGGATCAGGGACTTGTTTAATTGCAATTTCTTTCTTGTTTATATGTAGTTTAATAAGGAATTCTGCTGAAGGAGTGTTATTTACAATTCCTGTTATTGCGGTGATAATGGCTTTTTTTATTTTTAATAGATATCCTGCTAAAACTTTTCCTGGAGATGTCGGTACCTTAGCTATGGGTGCAATGATTGCTTGTGTTATGTTATTTGGATCTTTAGAAGTTGCTACATTTTGCGCTCTTCTTATCCATATATTCAACAGTTTCTATTATATTTATTCTGTACGGGGTTTTTTTGAAAGTAGTGATATCAGAGAGAGTAAAGAAGATATAATTTTACTCCAAGATGATCGAATAAAAGCTTCAGATCAAAAAGATGCGGTATTAACCTTGCCTAGACTGATTTTAGCAAAAGGACCTTTAACAGAACCAGGATTAGTAAAAAACTTCTATGCAATTTCAATTATATGTGGTTTTTTTTCCATACTTTCTATCTTGCTTATGCAATTTACATTGGGAAATTTCAGTCCTCTTGTATTAATTATTGTTTTTTTCGCTTTTCTAATCCCAACTATTTATATTTTATATAAATTCCCCAGAATTCGAGGAATAATAGGTTTAATGATAATCTTGTTAACTTTTCTTTTAGGCTTCCTCATCTTTATTGAATATGTAATAATGCCACTTCCCTTTGAGGATATAAACCTTGGAATAATACGTATTCCAATCAATTTGATAATATCATTTGTACTATTAATCCCTATTCTTTTAATTTGGTACGTAATTACAATAAAATATTTTTGGGCTGAAATTGCTAAAATGGAAAAGCTAAACTCATAAAATAGTGATTTTTATTTATTTCAATTAAAATTCAACAATCATAAGTATTAAAAAGGTATTTAATTTGAAAAAAAACATTAGATTCTTTCTCTTAATTTCCTATCCCATTTATACAATAGGTGTATTTTTAATTTTAAATGTGTTTATTTTTCAATTTAATTTTTCTACACTTATTGTTGATTGGACGTTCCTAGCAACTTTTATACTTTACTTATTAACTATTGAAGAATTATATCAGTGGGCTAAGAATGGCAAAAGAAGTGAAATGAGTGATATTGTTGCTATACTCTTCTTCTTCTTCCTAATTTTTTTCTTTTCTAAGGATTTTCTTACTTCGATAATGGGAGCATTCTCAATTTATTTATGGATTGGGATATATGAATTAAAGGATTATCCTGTTATAAATAAAATTTTAATTATTTCTTTAATAACATATAATATAATCTTTATTGCCGGATTGTTTTCTTACTATTTAAATGATCCTATTTACATTAACACTAGCTTTGCATTTTCTTTTTGGATAATTCTAATCTTAGGGTTTCTCCTCTTCGGAAGAAAATACATAATCGTTTGGCGATTTATGAGCCCCGAGTATTTAACTCTATTTTTATATATTATAGCATGGTTAGCCGTCGTTTTTATAAACCAATATACTCCACTCAACTTTATAACTAATGAACCAATTAATTGGGGGGCTTTTAATATTCTAGACTTCTTTTTAAATATTTATTTTTTATTAATTATTGCTAATTGGCTTATTTATTTTATATCTGGTTTCATTTTAGATAAACTACTTGGAATTTGTAGAGTAAAAGAAGAAACACTATTAAAATTAGTAGATAATATAAAAACTGATATCGGAATTAAAAGTAAGGTTAAAGTAGGATTTGGTAAATATCCTATTTTGAATGCTATGGCTTATGGTTCTATATTTGACAAAAGAATTGCAATTATTGCAGAAGACATTAATGAACTTCCTAAGGATGAATTAAAGGGTATTGTAGCTCATGAACTAGCACATACAAAAGGTAAACATACTCTCATCTTAACCCTTATTACATCAATAGATTTAATAGTAAGAATGCTCTTAGGTATTCCAGCTACTTTCTACGATTATACTTTTGGAAATCCACAGATTCCATTGATATTATTTTTTCTTTTGAATCTTGGTATATATTTTATTTTATTTATATTTGTTAGAATTTTAGAAGGAAAAGCTGATTTGAAGACAAAAGAAGTTGGTTATGCTAATGAACTTGCTAAAGCTTTATATAATTTAGAAAGTTTTTACGCAACAGGAAGAGAAATTGGATTAAATACAATGCTCCTGGCAGAAGAAAAGATAACGGATGACAATAAATTACTAAATTATGTGAATACTGCAAAGTATTTAAATAAATCAATGATTAAGCCTTCACGAGCTTCACTTTTAGCTAGTTTTATTAACTCACATCCTCCAAGTTATTATAGAATTGCTGCTATATTAGATAATAAGTTAAAACCGGGTAAAGAAGCAATTCTACCCTTTATTTGTATGAAAAAGTCTAATCAAAGAAAATATGCCTTGAAGTTTCAAAAGGCAAGAGAAAATTTTAAAGTTATTGCAACCCAAAGATTTAAGGAAACCTTTAATATTGAAGATATTTCTCTCTTTATGGAAAAAATTAGAAGAAAAGAACTATATCGGTTTGATCTTCAAAAAGACTATCTGTTTAAAAACCTAATTAAAAATGATTTTATAATTGGTAAACTGATTGATATTGAATTTACACATGATATTACCGATCCTGAAAAATTTTATATAAGAAATTTATCCACAGATAATAATCTTTATTTAAACTCTTCAGAATATTCACTTACTCTATTTAATATAAATGATCAGTATTTCTTTAACAAAGACGATCCAATTACTCTTATTAATATTGAGTTACCTAGTGGAAAAAATGAAGGATTCTACGTTTTCACAGATAAAAATGAAAAACAAATTCAAAAGCCTATTCACAAAACTAAGTTGCCAAAACCTATCTCATTTATTAAAAATTTAAAAGACTCAGAAATTTTTTTAAAAACTAAAGGAGTAATTAAGATCTATAATTGCATAAATGTCATTCCAACAACTGAATTAACGAATTACCAGATAGAAATTTCAGATATTCAACATCAAGAAAAGATTTTGAAATATACCCTGAGTGAATTGATAATAAAACCACGTAATATTTACCTTTCTATAAGTAAAAGCCAAAATTTTAGAGAAACTGAAATTAACCTTATCAAATGGCTATCAAAAAAACAACTAATAGCATATATCTATCTTAAAAAACCTGTGAATAATTTAGAAATTGGATATGTGCAAGAAATTAGTACTGCTTTAGATCATAACAAAAGCAAAACTAGTGTTTTCTTTAGTAATATCTTTGGGAAGGAAATAAAAATTCCATTTCAGGAAATTGAACTAATACAGTTTGAATATAAAACTGGTTTGATTCAATTTAAATCAGAAACAAGCTTATCAAGTCGCTTAGGATTTAGAATTTTAAAAAAATTTAAACCAGAAAGAATTATTATTGCTTAATAAAATTTAATATTGATGAGTCGTTCAAAAAAGTTAACAATGCCAAATAAAGTTAAAAGTTTTTTCCATCTATTACGAGTTCGCCAATATTACAAGAACGTCTTAATTTTTATAGGGATATTTTTTAGTCAAAGGCTCTTTGAAATAAATCTATATTTTAATTTAATAATTGGCTTCATAATTTTATGCTTTGTATCTTCAATTAATTATATCGTAAATGACATTAGAGATATAAAAAAGGATAGATTACACCCTGAGAAGATAAGAAAAAAACCTCTCGCTTCTGGAGATATTCCTATTTTTGCAGCAGTTATTTTATTGATTGCATTAGGTGGAATCGTCGTATTACTACTTTTTCTATTTCTAATAGGAAAACTGGGTTTTATTTTAACGATTATTTTTATTTTTATTACCGGTCAACTTTATAATCACCTTCTAAAAAAATATGCTTTTATAGACATAATTATTTTGTCCACGGGATACTTATGGAGAGCATTAGCGGGTTGTGCAATTATTGAGGAATTTGTCTCAGCTTGGTTGTTTTTAGCTATATTTGAGGTTGCTCTATTTCTAAGTATCGCAAAAAGAAGAGGAGACTTGATGATATTGGGAAAAGACAAAGCTATTGAACATAAAAAAGTTTATGATCAATATTCTCTAACAATATTAACTAATTTTCATATGATAATTGCTGGAACTTTATTTATAACCTATTCGCTTTATTTGATTCAAAAATTTAATCTAGATTTACCTGGAAGTGCTATTCTTTCTGGATATCTTGCTATTTTAACTATACCCATTTCGCTTTATATTATTATGAGATATATGTATTTAACCTCTTCTAAACCTGAAATTGCCCGTAGTACAGAAAAAGCCTTTTTAGATAAGGGCATCATTATATCCGGCTTTATTTTGTTAATAATTATATTTTGTGCTTTTTATTTTGAAGAAATACTCATGTTATTAGGTTTTTGAATATCTTTCCCACTTCTTTCCCATTAACCAAGGATTAAGTCCCTTTTTTTGCTTTTTTATTCAAATGGAATTTCTTCTTCAGAAAAATTTTAGAATATTCGCAGTAATTAATCTATATATTCAAAAAACTCCACATAAACTGAAATAGAATAAAGTTATATTTAATTAAATACATCTCTCTACATCTTTTATGAAATCTTAAAATTATCAAAAAAAAAAGATAAAACTTATAAGTCTCCTTATTTAAAAATTTCACAACAAATCTAAATAAAAAAAAACTAAGAATTTTTAGTGATCTTAATATGGAAATGGAAAAGAAAAATTTAGCGATAATCATCTTAGCAGTTGTCTTAGCAGCATCTGGTGTTGGAAACGTCATTTTAGCTATGCTAACTGTTATAGAACCTCCTGAAACTGGAGAAATCCTTAAAATAGCAAGCACTTCTAATCCTGTCACAATGGATCCAGTAGATACTTGGGATAGTGTTTCAAACGATATGCTTGATCAAGTGGTTGAACCTCTCATTGCTACAGATCTAGCTGATCCCGCTTTTCCTCTTGTAGGAAGATTAGCTGAATCATGGTCTTTCAATATTGGTACTTATGGGACATATGTTAATATCACATTTACTCTTCGTCAAAATGTATATTTCCATGATGGCCAGCTTTTTACTGGAGAAGATGTCGTTCACACCTTTGAGAGAATTAATTTTTTCGGGAACTGGACGGGAACTTTAGATCCTGCCACTCATGTTATGGCATTTCCTCATTCTATTTATAAGTTTGGAGATGGAACTCCTATCTTCAATGATACCTTAACTAGAGAATGGTGGGATGACCATAAAGCAGCTGATCCATACACAGTTGTGCTTTTCCTAAACAGACCCTTTGCACCTGCTGAAGGGTTAATAGCCTATACTGGAAGTTCAATTGTCGGTCATGAATCCACCCCTGCTCAAGAAATGTTAGTTCTTGGTGAGGACCTCGTCGTTGGAACGGGTCCTTTCAGATTATTGAGATATATTCCTAATTCAGAAAGAAGGTTAGTACGTTGGGAAAGATACTGGAGAACTGGTCCTTATTTTGATGCCCTTGTTTGGGTTTATTACAGAGACGCTGTTACTGCAAACAATGCTATGTTGGCTTTAGATATTGACTATCTGGGTCAAGGTATTGCTTCCCTCAAACCTGATTTCGAAGCAGATCCCGACATTACGGTGACTGGAGATGGAGTTAATCCTTATATCAATGGTTCAATCTATTGGTACATTGCCTTTAATAGTAGAGTGTTAAACAGAACTTGGAGAAAAGCTATTTCTCATGCGTTCAATTATACCTATCTTATCCATGAGATTGATGAGGATACCACAGTCAGAGCTAATTCATTGGTTCCACCAGGTTTTCCTGC
>JBHLLI010000114.1:0-13492 GCA_048885765.1 Candidatus Hermodarchaeota archaeon | reverse complement strand
AAATCTCACCTTATATGGGGGCAAAACTTAACGGAAGAACAATGGGAATTGATCCTATAATATTATAAGTGTAAGAGTTCTTGGAAAGTTCAATAATTTCACCTATTTATTGAAAGAAATCTTTTTTTACCTAATTAAGTAAAAATGAAGGTGATTTTATTGAATGAAGAGGATCGAAAGAAAATTGAAAAGATCGTTAAAGATAGGAATGAGAGTGATAAAAAGCTAAAAGCTCTTGGTTCGAAAGTTTATAATGCTTTCTTGAATTTGGAAAAACAAACATATTTAGATGGAAATCTAAAAAAGTATTATAAAGAATTAATAGCAATAGGTATCTCGATTATAATAAATTGTGAATCATGCTCGGAATGGCATATTAAAGAAGCTTTAAAGTCTGGAGCTTCCGCAGAACAAATTTTAGAAGCAATTGAAGTTGCAATTGAAATGGGTGGGGGTCCGGCAACAGTTTCAAGCAGGTTTGCTTTGAAAGTCTTAGAATATTACAGTTCTAAATGAACTAGAAAGAAAATTTCAAAAAATAAAACGGAAATAAAAATTATAACAGTTTATATCCGCACAATTCACAAAATCTTTGACTTTCATCAACAAGACGAGTACCACAATTGTTAAATTGACTTATATTTTCTATCTGATAATCTTTCTTAAAAAGGTTGCTTTTCAAGTCATTCATTAATATTTAAACTGGTTTTAAATTCTTCCAAATTTGTCTTAATATTTGGAATTAGGTTCCTAGCAAACTTTTAATGGTTGAATTGAATTAAATTATTATACTTTAAACTCCATTTTTAGAAAATTAAAACCAAATCTAAAGATTTTAATGATCAGAGTAGCCAGAATTAAAAAAAATCTTAAAGAATTTGCTTTTCCTCGACTTTCAGGAACAGGATTTGAACTTAAAGCTTTTAATAAAGTAAAGAGGGAAGTAGAGAATTTAAATTTGGATTATGAAATCCAACGATTCACATTTAGTTCTTTTTATTCGAGACTGTATCCAAAATTAGCATTTTCATCAGCATCTTTGATTTTTCTAATACTATTATTATTCTTGAATGCGTTTATGATTTTTTCATTGGTTTTGATCTTAATATTACTAGGGATAATAATAACGTCATTTATATTGACTAGAACTCCTGAAAAAATTAAAATCAATTCAAAATTAATTTCACAAAACCTACTTGTAAAGATTAAATCTAATCAGAACAAAATTGAGAATTCTGATAGAATTGCATTATTTATGAGTCATTTGGATTCCAAAGGACAAAGATTTACTGTCAGAATCAGGATAAGGATAGTTAAACTATATATTGCCTCAACAGTTATTTTGCCTTTTTTTATTATACTCAGAAATCTTCAATTTTTAGGATTAGAGATAATATTTTTAATTCTTGGGCTAATTCCGTTGATATTAAATATATTCGCAGCGACAATCATAGTACTCAATAAGACTGACAATAGCTCTATGGGCGCAGTTGATAATGCTTCGGGTATAGCATGCAATTTAGAACTTCTAAATTATTATAGTAATCCTGAAAACAGATTAAAAAATTATGATATGTGGTTTCTCTTTAGTGGGGCAGAAGAATGTGGCACAATGGGCATACGTCATTTTTATAATAATTTAAAGAATTTTGATTCCGAAAAATCAGTAATATTTAATTTTGAATCTATAGCTAATTTTATATTTCTTTTTCCGGGTGATAATGAGGGAAGTCATCTCAAAGATATTGACTTTTTATTATTGAATAACAAAAGAAGACTTCCTATCAGACATTATATTACGAGCAGAGTTCTAGGCACTCATTCTGATGGCGGTTTCTTAGGAGATAGAGGATTTCAAGGTTTTGGAATTGGTGAAGTGCAAGCATATGACTATATGCATACCCCAAAAGATACTATTGATAAAGTGAATACTGTAATTTTAAAGAAACTGTGTTTAGTGCTTACAGACACTTTAAAAGACCATGATTCCAATTTTACCTTTTAAGCATAATAAAAATTTCCTAATATACTGCAATTCAACTAATATTTAACAATTTAGTGAAATCTTGACATTATTTATGAAAAAAATTATATGTAAGATTTGGATCTTATATCGAAATACTTTTTTTCAAAAAATTTTAAAATTTGGGTGAGAATTATGCCGATTGAAAGAAAAAATTTGATAGGTATAATGATGGTTATTTTTATTGTAGCAGGAGTGTCCGGTGGGTTCATCGGATATTATTTCCCTAGATTAGGGCAAGGAGGTGCCTTTAATGTCGTTATTGATGGCAATTTTAATGCTGCTGAAGGGTGGCAATACTCTGATTGGCAATTCATTGAGTATTTGTTAACAGATGATGATAATTTGGTTACTCATAATTTCTTTTATGTTCACTTAACTACTGATTCACTATATATTCTAGTAGATTTTACTAGTGATATTACTGATAATACAACTGACGAATTTCTTGCTATTTGGATTGATACTGACAATTCCCTCTCTGAGTTTACTAGTGATATTCATTGGAATGCCTTCGCTACAGATCCAGGACATGAAATGTTATGTTATATACCACAAGCGGAACATATCAATGCTACTCTTAATTTAGGGGGGCATGAATATGATGCAACATTAAATAGTACAATTTCTAGAGTTGAGTATGGATTCCAATCTTCGATAAATTCGCCAAATTTACATCGAATTTTTGAAATAGAAATTGATAGAGATGCGTTAAAAGGTTTAAACTCTACAAATTTCAATGTAGCATTTTTTGGATATGGAACCGTTTATATTCCCATATATATTGAATATGGTTTTTGGGGTGCTCCAACACTTTTTGCTTCAGAATTCTATGATCATAGTGGATGGGTGAGAGAACGGACTTTCTTTAAATGTGGATACGGAGTAGGAACTTAAAATTAAGAAATACCTAAATCTAAGCATTTTTTTTATCTTATTTTTTATAAAAAATCACATCAATTCCTTTTTAAAAATTTCAAAAGGATCTTCATGTTCAGGACTTTCCAAGGTTATAACCATTTTTTCTACTCCTAAATTTTCAACTTCTTGTATTTTTTTCTTAATTTCCTCAATATTTCCCATGAATAAGTATTTCAAATTGGATTTGAAGATTTTTTTTTCTTTTCTTATTGTCTCAATGGTTTCTTGACTGTCTACCATTGTTATATTTGTGTATATAGAAATCTCGAACTCTGAGGAATCACGACCATATGTCTTTAATTTCTCATTGATAATAGAGATACTCTCTCTAAATCTTTTTAGATCTCGTGGGACCATATAAGCAAGATTTACTCCATCCGCCTCTCTACAAGCGATATCAATCATTCTTTTACCATTATTAGTTCCAATAACAATCTGTGGGTAAGGTTTCTGAATGGATTTAGGGAAATTCCTATGCTTCTCCAAAGTCCAAAAATTTCCATTAAAATTCGTTTCATCTTCAGTAAATATTTTCTTATAGATAGTTAGCGACTCCTCTAACTCGTCAACCCTTCTTTTTGCGGAATGAAAAGGGTAACCATACGCCTTATATTCACCTCTAAACCATCCTGCACCTAACCACAATAAAGCACGGCCATTTGAAATATGATCTAAAGTTAAAATCACTTTAGCTAAATATGCTGGATTACGATAAGAATTACATAATACAATATTTCCCAATTTTATTTTATTCGTTTCTATAGCTAAAGCAGATAAAAGCGTTGTAGACTCTAAAAAAGGCTGTCGCCATATTTCTGTATCAAGAGCTTTAGTCAAACCCGCTCTAAAAAAATGATCGGTAATATGAATCGATTCAAACCCTAATTTTTCAACTTTTAGTGTTAAGTCTCTAATATCGGGATATGTATGGTGCGTTAAATCTCTTACTGAATACCCAAATCTCATAGGAATAAAAAAAACCCTAGTGAAAATAAATCTTATCATTTTTGTCGAAAAATTAATATTCATTAATTTCAAGAAGAATTTTTATACAGATTGATTTGAAAAAATAGAGGAAAGAAATAACTGTAATTTATTACATTATCAATCAACATAATAATTTTTGTTTTACAATATTTATCAACAACTGATTTCTGTGATTAAAAATTAAATAGTGCAATTTATCTTTTCACTAATTTAGAGGAAATATTCTAAGAAATAATATAAATAAAAAGAGAAAAAGCTGTGATTGAGTGTATGAATAAGATTTAAATAGATTAATCCTTAAAAGGATAACACCGAAATCTAAAATAGAATTTAATAAAATATCAGATGTGAAAATTATTAAAAGTAAAAAACTGTTTCTTTTAGGGATGACTGTATCTTTTCTATGTATTATCACTTCTTTATCTACTGCAATGGCTTATCCAATGTTTTATGCTAAAACACCCTATGCATATTATACTAGTAATGGTACCTATCAAGGTGGAGATATTGATAGTTTTAAGTGGAAAGATGGAGATGTTATTCATTGGACGTGGGGTTTTAAGTTAGATGTTACTACATGGTTTGAAACTGCACAATCTTTTCCAACTGTTCGATTAACTATCACATATAAGTATCAAAGATATTCTAGTTCGAATTCATTACAATTATGGGTATACTATAGTGGTGGAGGTTATGATGCTATTAATTTTTTAGCACCTACAGATTCCTACCTAACAAGGTCATTTTATCTTCCCGCATATAAACTTGTTTACAAAATACTTATCTGTGTCGGTGGTGTTTCTTCTGGTCATGTATGGATCGATCAACTTTTGGTAGCTTACGAAAACTTCCCACTTTAAGGTATGGAAACATTTAAAATAATTCTTTAAATCCCTTTTTTTTATTATCTTTTTCATAGATTATTACTTCTCTCAACCGTAATTACGAATAAAACTTTTAAATAAAATTCTAATGTGTTTATGTAAGATTAATGCACTTTCTATTTGAATTTTTACGAGTTTTTGGATTGGGTTAATTTCATAATTATCACTAATTGAGAAAATGTTTGTATTATTTTTAAGGCATTTTGACTCGATTATAGGACCTATGGTGTTTTTAAACTTACCCGAATTACCATCCCAAGAAGTTTTCACGAAGAATTTTTAAATAAAGTGAAATAATTAAAATCTTAGTACAAAAAATTGTACATGAATGTCCAATATTGAAAAGATTTTAATTTAAAATTATTTAAGAAGGTGATATTTTATGGGTAAATATTTAGTTCTATGGGAAGTTGATTGGACTAAAATTCCAATCGATCGAAAAGAAAGAGGTATAGGCTGGAATGGTTTATTAGCTTTAGTTAAGAAAGATATGCAAGAAGGTATAACAAAGGATTGGGGAGCTTACGCAGGCGAAACAAATGGTTATAGCATCATGGAAGCATCAGAGGTAGAACTTGGTAAGGCATTACAAAAGTATGTTCCATTTACTAAATTTGATATAAAAGCAATCGCAACATTAGATCAAGTCCAAGAAGTAATAGATGATTTGAAAAAATAAATTAATTTCAACCAAATAAATTTCTCTAACTTAATTTTTTTTTTTGATTTTTCATGTTTATTTAATCTTTTATCCTAATTTCTAACCATCCTTATCTACACTCTCGAGAATCTTAAACTTTCTCATTTAGACAAATATTTATAAGATTTTCAAATAATTTACTAGTGTATTTTTACACAAGAGAATTGTAATTGGGTGAATAACTAAGTTAATGTTTGTGTTAGTTTTAAGTCATTTTGACTCAATTGTTGGGCCTATGGTATTTTTGAATGTACCTGAATTACCATCTCAAGAAGTTTTGGATGAAATTCCTCGTTTATTGGATTTTTACCAAAAAGGGTTTTTCATTTATGAATTGGAAGATTTTAAAACCTCTAATTTAATATTTACAATACCTAGTCCTATTGCTAGAGGAGGAGAAATAAACCTAATGATTTCTATTATCATTCTGAATAATGAGGAAACAGATCTTAGTATTTTTCAAGAGACTTTAGAACAATTTGCTCATGAATTAACGCAAATAAAAGATGTTTATAAAGCATTTGGAAGTAATAAGATTAATTCTATCGATTATAGAGAATTAAGTATTAAAATCAAAGAACTATTAAATTCAGTTTATAGTGCTCTTCCTGAATATACTATCTCTGCGGAAAAAAAGGAAATAAATTTGGTTATGTTTGATTTTTTTGAAGAGGGAGTATCTCAACTGGCGCATCATTTTAGAAATTATATATCTAATATTCAATATTCTAAAGACAAATCATTAGAATTAAATTTACTTAACTATAAAATATCCCTTTCCACATATTCATTATCTAATCCTAAAAAATCAATGAATTTCTTTTTATCTCAATTAAAAAATAAACATGGCTTTATATTTGCTGTTGATGTTACTAATAAAAAAATGCTCAGAAAAGCAAGACATATCTCTAATAGAATAATCAGACTAGCCATTGGAAAGATTAATATCGCAAATATGCCATGTCTTATACTAATAAATAAAACGGGATTTTATCGTTATGATATTATAAAACTTGCACAACATCTAGATGGTTTAGGGTATGAACTTAGGACAATCAAATATATCCCTACTGATCCTTCCAACAATGAAAAAATTCGGGATGCTTTTACTTGGATTATTGAAAGAATTATTTTTAAAAATTCCAGAGCAAAAAGTAAACAAAAACATTTTGAGAAAAGGTTAGCTTGGTAAAAAGTTAGTCATTATAATAAAAACAAGATTGATTAGGAATCATTGATATATTCCCTTAAACGTAAAAAAAAAGTTATTTTTAAATAAAAATTTTTATATATCTATTTTTACTCTTCCTGATTTAACAGCATTGTAAAGTTCTTTCCAGAGTTTTCGTTCTCCCCTCGATTTATAATATACTCCGATTATTAATACAACATAAATTATAGTAATTACTAATCCGATCATCGCAGAGATAAATTGAGATTCTGGCTGGAAATAAAGGCTTGCATCAAATGTTAAGAGTAACCAATATTCATCAACAACAAATCCTAAACCTGCACCGAACAGGATATGCTCAATTCTTACAAACCATTTACCTTCGAAAAAAGTAAGTATTAATCCGACTCCCAATGCAATGATACCATAATGGAAATGGTGGAAATGAATGTCGAAACCAGCAACCTGAAAAACTATACTCGTTCCTGGCGAGATAGCAGTAAACAACTTCGAACCCCAAAGGGCAATACTAAAAGCGATAAGTCCTATAAGAGGAGCTTCGAGTCTTTGAACGAGTTTATGCTCATAACTTTCTTTAATTTCTTCAGTGATACGTTCTTTTCCAAATTTTTCTTTTATATTATTATCTGACATTTGTTAAATCTTCCCTCTATTATTTTAATTAATTATTTGTAATGAATGAATATACGATTATATAAAAATCTCGATTATTCTTAAAAATTCTTTAAATGTGCTCATTTGAATGGAAAACTATCAAATTAACTACTTAATTTGTTATCTTGTAATCATGAAAGAATATATTTTGTTTGAGATTAAGTTAAAGAAGAGTTGAAAAAAATTTCTATAATAATAAATTAAGTAGATATATTAGTATCAAGAAGTTTTTGAAGCCCAATCACGGTATTAATCCGCTCCTTCTTCTGAAGGTGGAATATCACCATATGTCCTTGTTTCAATGATGTGAGTATAGTCAGAACAAAATTGTACATATGTAGTCTTTCTGGTACCTTATTCACTTGATATTGAGATGATAGTTTGGTATGCTAATATTTTGTTTAATTCTTCAAGATAATATAATTCTGATAATTCGATTAATGTTTTAACAATCCCCGCTCTTTTTCTCACTAAAAATTCTGATTGTTTGAGATATAATAACACTGCGAGAGATATTAAAACGATTCCTAAGATCCCTAAAAAGCTACAAGACACCTCTATCATAAATTTTTCATTCCATTTGCAGATATAAAATATTACAATATTAGATTGAATAAGATTTATAAATGTTAGTGAGAACCAATAAATTGTAGTCGTGGAATGTAGGTTTAATTTTTTGAAATACCATTTTAACTAATCTAAATTCTTAGAATCTGCTGAATGAAAAAATATCTATAAAATACTTTTAATTTTTTAAGTGAAAATTAGAGAAAAAAACTATAAAATACTTTTAATCTTTTTTGCTAACTCTTGTGCCCCCTCATCCGCACTCTCGAGGATCTCAAACATAATCATTTAGACAAATATTTATAAGATTTTCAAATAATTTATTAGTGTATTTTTATACAGAATTGTATTGGGTGAATAATTGAGTAAATGTTTGTGTTAGTTTTAAGTCATTTTGACTCCATTATAGGGCCTATAGTGTTTTTAAACGTACCTGAATTGCCAACTCAAGAAATTTTGAATGAAATCCCTCGTTTATTGGATTTTTACCAAAAAGGGTTTTTCATTTATGAATTTGAAGTTTTTAAAACCTCTAATTTAATATTTACACTACCTAGTCCTATTGCTAGAGGAGGAGAAATAAACTTAATGATTTCTATTATCATTCTGAATGATGAGGAAACAGATCTTAGTATTTTTCAAGAGACTCTAGAACAATTCGCTCATGATTTAACACAAATAAAAGATGCTAATAAAGCATTTGAGAGTGACAAAAATAAATCTATAGATAATAGGGAAATAATTATTAAAATTGAAAATTTATTAAATTCTGTTTATCTTGCTCTTCCTAAAGACACTATCTCTACAGAAAAAAGGGAAATAAATTTAGTAATGTTTGATTTTTTTGAAGAAGGTGAATCTCAACTGGCGCAGCTTTTTAAAAATTACATATCTAGTGCCCAATATTCTAAAGACAAGTTGACAGAATTAAATTTACTAAACTATACAATTACACTCTCCACATATTCCTTGTCTAAACCCAGAAAATCAATACATTTCTTTTTATCTCAATTAAAAAATAAACATGGATTTATCTTCGGTATTGATGTTACTAACAAATCGATGTTTAGAAAAGCAAAAATAACCTATAATAAAATATTAAGGTTGGGAATTGGAATGAGAAAAATGAAGATTACTACTCCCTTTCTCATTTTAATAAACAGACCTGAAACTTATCGTCCAGAAATTCATAAACTTGGGATATATCTAGAATCTAGAATTAGAAGTCATCTCAGAAACATTAAATACATCCCTACTGACACATCCAATAATGAAAAAATACATGAAGCTTTTCATTGGATTATCAATAAAATTATATTAAGAAATTCTAAATCCATTATAGAAAAAAACTAACAACCAATACCTTAAATTATTATTTCCCATCTAAATCAAAGAAAGTAAGATAAAGAAATTCAGTAAAATTTTATTTTTTTTGGCTGACTCTTGTGCGTCCTCCTCCAAAATGTCGAAACTTTTAAATTTTTCATCATGATTGACTATTAAGTCACTATCAAGAGGTAAATGATCTAACTCTATATTAAGTTTAATGTAAATTTATATTTGGAAATTTTAAATTATTTTTTTAATGACAATTATCCAAGATCTCATTTCTTTAAAATTATTATGATATTTGAATTCACATCGAAAAATAATCTCTTTCTAAATAGGTAATATCTCTAATCACTTTAGGAAATAATAGTTCAAATACATTAAATGGTATTTTAAGTACATTTTCATTTTTTCAGCATATCATTAATTAATTGTTTCCTTTCATGGGGTTTGAGGTTTAGAATTTCTCTTATAAATTGTTTTTTCTCTTCATTTGATAAGTCAATTAATTCAATTTTTTTGATTTCTTCGGGATTTAGTCTTGAGAATATATAGTTTCTAATATATGGCACCGCTTCATATTGGTAATTTGAATCTAAATAATTTTTAATAAATGGAGTATCTTCTTTTATTTCATTAATTATTGATAAAGAATTCTTAAATTTTGGTTCCTTTATGAGATTAGATGTTAATTTTTCATGATTATGTTGTTTTACAGCATTATAAGCCCTGAGTGAAATTACTATTGATAAGATTAGAATATGTATTGCAATTATAATTATGATATATAAGAAGATATAGTCAAAGCTGCCATTATTATTTGGTTCTATTATTATTGAAATACAATTTGAACTTAAATTTCCTGATTCAAGAAATGCAACAATTATAAAGAAATACTCTCCTTTACTAAATCCCTTTATTGAGTAAAAATTTGTTGTAATATTGCTTTTAAGTAATGTAATACTATCATTTATCTCATAAATGAGACTTGAATAATAGTAAATTGAATAATTTTTAGCATTCTTAATCGGGGTCCATACTAAATTAAATTCACCGTCAGAATCTGGTTTTCCCGCGTTAGAAGTTAATGTAATATCTTGAAGGGGGAAATTAAAAAACAAGAAAACCTTAAAATCAAGAGTTCCAACTACAGTATAAAAACCATCTGATGAAATCGCAATAGTTCTCACAGCATCTTCTGTTGAATATTCCCAAATTGGTGTAGAAATTGATTTATTAAATAGAAACACATGGTTATCATAGCGACCTGCAGCAATATAAGAACCATCTGATGACATCGAAACGCATCTTACATCTCCATCCGTCGAATATTCCCATAATGGTGTGGAACTTGCTTTATTAAATAGATATAGTTGATTATCATTACTTCCTGCAGTAAGATACGTTCCATCAGAAGAGATTGAAACAGATCTTACGTCTCCTCCGGTTAAATAACTCCAATATGGTATGGAACTTGATCTATTAAAAAAATATATGTAATTTCCATTATTCCCTGCGACAATATAATTCCCATCATTAGAAATCATTACAGCTCTTACATCTTCTCCAGTAGTATAATTCCATAATGGTATTGCGCTTGTTCTATGAAATAAGTAAATATTATTATCATTGCTTCCTGCTGTGATATAAGATCCATCAGAACTGATTGAAACTGATGTTACTTCTCCTTGAGTTGAATATTGCCACATTGGAGTCGAACTCAATTTATTAAAACAAAGAATTTCGTCATCATTACTTCCAACTACAAAATAACTTCCATTAGATGATATTGCAACTGAAGAAACATAATCATTGATATTATACTCCCAAATTGGGATTGAACTTGTTCTGTTAAAAAAATAGATTTTTTCATCAGAACTTCCAGCTATGATATAATTTCCATCTGAGGAAATTTTTACTGATGTTATCATTCCATCAGTTTTAAATTGCCATAATGGAGTTGGATTAAATTTTTCAAATAAATATATTTTCTTATCGGCACTACCTGCTACAATGTAAATTCCATCTGAGGAAATTGATAATGATGATATGGTTCCCTCGGTAGAATAATTCCATAACTCATTGGAACTTGACATATAAAGGTGTGGATTCTCTTTACCTATATATTTATGTGAATAGATATAATTTGATATTGAAGGAGTTAGAGATAAAAATGAAATGAAAAAAACAATTAAATAAATACTTATTAAATTAATTCTAATTTTAAAATTCATATTGAGTTAGATCTATACTGTTATTATAAAACTTAATACCTCTACAATATTTAATATATTCATTTTGAATTAAAAATCCATTTGGAATAAAATAGAAATTATTGTATAAAAATTTTTGATTAATAGTATTTGGGATATTTTCATATACTTTTTATATATAATCCACTTTTTTTCTGATTAATATTATCTAACTTTAAGATCTCTAATTTTTTTTGAAGATGATTCCAAATAATATCCTCTCGATTCGCAAGTAATAATGGTGCATGGGTCTTTCCTTTCCTAATTTTTTTTTTTAAAGATCTTATTTTTCGTACTATTGGAGGATATTTGAAATGCAATTGGTATAACCCAAATATTATGACAAGTCCTATGATTACTCCAATTAACGAATATACGAGCCAACTCCAATCCGTTCCAGAAGGGTTTTCAATAATTTCAGTATATGTAATATAAAGTAATACTTCATCTATTGAAATTTTAATATTTCGGTTTAATTCGAACTCATCAGCTAAATAAACTTGAATCGAAAGATTCACATTTTTGTTTTCATCTATTAAAGATTTTATATTAAAACCTCCTAATTTTGCCTTTTGAAAAGAGGCATTTGCATGGAATAATTTGATAGTTTCAGAATGGGGTACATTATTGACCAAAATTCTGATTTCAGAATTTGGAGATAACATAGGCCATGTATCATTTATTTTATATTTAAAATTAAGCAAAGCATCGTTAACAAAAATTGTATTATTGCTCAATTCGCTAGGTATAGCTCCTTCTTGATTCCAACTTACAGATGTAAATTGATCCATTTTTTTCTGATAATTAAACGATAAATTAAGGGATTTAATATGTAATTCATTCCAGATATCTATATCACCGGGATGATTCCGTTCACAATAAATATCCACACCTACTATAAGAGTAAAGTTAAAATAATCAGTATGTAAAACAGATGTTAAATAGGAAATTAAAATATCTTCAGGTTGAATGTTCATTGAAGTATTGTTTAAAGAATCAAAGTCGCTAACAAAGTTATCCTTTCCTAGAAAGCGGGTTTTAAAGTATGCCATTTCATATTTTTTCTCATTGTTTAGGTCTGAGATCAATACATAAAATCGTGCAAAATCATACATAGAACCAGATTCTACATCATCACCAGGAACGTCAATACCCCCATTTTGAGTCGGATTATCCCTAACAGTTCCATTAACTTGCACTTGAAGCGAACAAGACAAGATTTCATAATCTAACATCTTAACAGGCATTGTAATGTTTTTTTTCCATTGTACACTAACAGGAAGGGATTCATTTTTATCTACAAACCACTTATGTTGCACTAACCACCCTGCTTGTGTTATTGTATAGTTGTCTGGTAATCCTGGAAAAGAAGGATTTGTAAAATTCAACCAATCTGAACCATAAGGGGAGCCTGATATCTCAAATTGTCTTGAATCTCCTAAGATCTTATAATTTGCTTGACCCTCATCTATACTGGCATTAACATCTGAGGGATCTCCTTGTATAGAGGAATACCAATATTGTTGATTTGTAAAATCAGAATTTTGTATCCATTGTTTTGTTTGTGTTATATCCGCTAAAAAAGGAATTCTGTCATAAGACTTTATTTGGAGAGATGACTTTATTAAAAAATTATTGAAAATTTGGGATTCGAGTAAAATAATAATAAAGAATATCATAAAAAGCTTAATTTTTTTAATCCCCACTTATTTTTCGCCTTTAAGATTTAATTATATTAAGAATAAAATTATGCAGCATTTGCTGGACTATATTTATATGTTATTTTTCCCTCTTTCAAATCTAAAATAACAGGAGAATAATTTTTATATTTTTCTTTAATCTCATCTATATCAATAGTAATTAATGGATGGGTTTTATGGAATGCATCAAATTTCTGCACAATTGTATTACTAATTGGATTGTTAGGGTGAATTACTATATATTCTTTACATTTTACACATGCTCGAGCTCTTAAATAAAACA
>JBHLLI010000113.1:0-13547 GCA_048885765.1 Candidatus Hermodarchaeota archaeon | reverse complement strand
AAAAAAATCATCATCTTCAAAATGTGCTGGCATAGTTTTTAAAATGCTAAAGGATGGTAATTGAATTTTTAATTTTTTTCCTTAGAAATACATAAATTCTAAAATATATAAGTGTGATCAATTTGAAAATATCTTGTGAAAATTTATATCTTTATCTTTTTAACTAGTATAGTAATAAATAAGAATAAAAATTAAATCAACCTATTAATAATAAAGTATAAACATTGATTACAATGTCTACTGAAGTCTCAACCTTAATAAATGTCATCTCTAAATTTCTAGAACCTAAATATGCAAAAGCTGGTAAATTAAAAGAACTGGACGAAATTTTAAAATTACATCTTGATTCTTACAAATTTATTGACAAAGAAGAATCTACAATCATTAAGCAATTATTTGATATTACTACCATTGGAGATGCCTCAAGGTTAAACAAGGATAATCCGTTTGGGAGTCTTATTGAAATTGAAGAAACGGATGATTCTATAGAATTAGCTATAGATCTGCAGAAAAAGATAGAGGAATTAAAAGAAAAATACCCTTTCCTTGAAACTAAATTAAAAAAAACTGGCACAATTAGTTCACTTATTGCAAGTATAAAAGAAGAAAAAGAAGGAATAGAAGTCAAAGGTCAAAAGGTTCTGGTATGTGGTTTAGACGCTGCGGGCAAAACCTCATTGTTGTCCAAATTTGGAGGACGTTTAGGAATAAGTGATATGATTTCAACCCATCCTACAAAAGGAGTAGTGCGAATGAAATTTGGGTCTAGCAATTTGAACTTATTTATATGGGATTTGGGTGGCCAGGAAGAATATAGAGAAAGATATTTAGCGAATCCAGAGCAATATTTTGTAGAACTCGATTTACTTATGTTTGTGATTGATGTACAAGATTCTGATAGATTTGAAGAATCTCTTCAATATTTTGAAAAGATAATAGATTCGATAATCTTATTAGAGGAAACCCCATATATCTTAATTTTCATTCATAAATATGATCCTGATCTGAAAAATGATCCAAAAATTCTTCTTAATGTAGAACTTATAAAGGATAATCTAAATGAACTTCTAAAAAGAAAGAAGGGTGATTTTGATCTTGAAATCTATTTAACATCAATCTATTCCCTGATTTCTCGTGAACCTCAATTTGCCAAATACGTAAAAAACTTGATGAGTGCAAGTCATTCTTTAACTGATCCGACAGTACGAAAAGTGGAGGGTCTTGGAAAGACTTTAGAAGAAACCTTAAACGCTGTTATTCGCTTATCAGAAAGCATATCTATGCAACTTAATGATCTTGATAACCGACTTCGAGCAATTGAGTCAGGAGCGTTTCAAGTTGCTCAAAGTGGAATTCCTATTGAAATTGCTAATCCTAATCAGCCAGTTGCACGTCGTCAAGAAAATACTCGTTTAAATGTTCTTAATGAATTAAAAGACTTATTTAGCAAGAGAAAAAGTTTAGATCTTTAAATTATTGAATCACTCTTTTTTAAATAATCCTAATATCCTCTTATAGAAGGTTAACAAAAAAATAGCAAAAAATACGCTAATCGTGAGCAATAAATACCATATGTTATTTATCAACATTGTATTTAATTCTTGATATTGAATTTCATAAGATATAAACTGTTCTAAATAGATTAACAATCGTAAGATAAGAGGACCAATTAAAAATAGCGATATTAAAAATCCTATTATACCAAAAATGCAGCCAAATATGACATCTGTAGGGTAATGCACACCAAGCTGAATTCTGGAAAATGAAACTAAAATCACAACTATGAGAAGTATAATAAGAATAATTGTTGAATTCATGAATACTAAGCCTAATAACAAACCTTGAGACATTACATTATAGGAATGCCAAGATGGAAAACTTCTCGAAGTAGGTTTTCTCTCTAAAGTTATTATTTCTCCTTTTTCAAACCTTTCGAATGGTCTTTTCCTTTGAACTAAATATTTTATTATTAATACTAAGATAATTCCTGTAAGAAATGTAGCAGATATATAAGATAATAAAAAAGGATCATACCAAATAAAAAGATAAAAAGCGATTAATAAAAGCCATAGAGTTTCTCGGCCAAAAAATGAAAAAAATTTTAAAATAACAGTAAAAGGTTTACCACCTAAACCATTATACTTCTTAATAATTCTTTGGTCCCATTGGTCAATTTTATTTGAAAATCCTTTTAATTCCATAATATATTAACTTTTATTGTAAGTTCAATACTCTATACGCATCTATAACTTTAGGGATTTTATCTTCGAAATAATCTAAAGAATGTGAATCGGAGCCAACAAAAACTCTTGCTCCTTCGTCCTTTAATTGTTTTATTACATCCATTGGAGGAAAAGGTCTCTTGACTGGAAATCGTAATCCAGAAAGATTCAATTCTACTTGTAGATTGTTTTTTATACATAAACGACCTAAATCTAATATTCGATTGTCAGATATATCACAATCATCTTCAGGTATGAAGTCATTTTTATTAATATAGCGAAAAATAGTGTCGATGTGACAGATATTTTTGAAAATTTGGGAATTAATCATTTTTACACTAACTTCAAAATAATCATCGATAATTTTTTTCATCGGAATTTTTTCTAACAGTCTTGTTAATCCATTTTTTGTAGTAATAGGATATCCGATTATCCATTCATGAATAGATCCCGCAATAAAATCAAATTCTTTCCCATAATCATCCATAAGTTCCAATAACGTGAGTTCCTTATCCTCATAATATTCTACTTCTAATCCACTGAGTATGAAATCATATGTCTCTTTTAACACATCGATCTCTTCAAGATAATCGCTAATTTTTCCATTATAAAATGGATTAGTCTTATCGTTCTCCACATAATAAAGTTCATAATGATCAAGAAAACAAACATTAATCTGATTCTCTTCTGCAATCTTTAGATAATCTTCAAACGTAGGGCCCTCTGGAGCAACATCTACGCTCCAAGGTCTGGTATGAACATGAAAATCTGTAAATTTAAACCTCATAAATAACAAGATTGATAATTAAAGAAGAAAAATAAAAATATGGATATTTTATTTAATTGCATCTTCCTTATCAAAAAAGACTCTATAAAATAATTCCTTCTCACCTACAGTTTCATCAGGAGGTGTTATCTTAGTATATCCACCCTTATGGATAACTCGAATTGTTTCTTTATTTTGGATATGAATGTTTCCATAGAATCCTTTAATCCCCTTTTCTTTAGCAATAATAATTATATGCTGGTACAAGAAAGTCCCTATACCTTTTCCTCTGTAATCTTCTCTAACTAAAAAGCTATACTCCGCCATATTCATCTGGGGATTGAAATAATAAGTGGCACTCCCAATCATTTCTTCGTTACCAATTTCCCCGATAAATGCTCCAAGAGAGAAAACGTTTTGATAATCAACATTTACTTCACTTTGAGTTTTTGAATGAGTGAATTCTTTTCTCAGTTCGAAAAATCTTAAATATCTGTCTCGTTCGTTTAATGAATAATATAATTCTTTAAGTGCTTGTTCATCTGTAGTTTTTACTGGTCGGATATTTATTTTTTCTTTATCCTTTGTCGTGAAAACTGTTTCATATTCGGAAGGGTATAAACAAATTCGACCATTCTCATCACAAGGAAGCATTTGATCGGAGAATATATAATTCAATTTCTTAGCCTCCTCTAATAATGATTGTCGGAATTTTGGATGAGCTATACAAATCAATTCAAGCACTCTTTCACGAATAGTTTTACCGTGAAGGTATGCCACACCCCATTCAGTTACCACATAATGAACATCTCCACGGGATAACATTATCCCTGCTCCTTCATCTAAATGAGCTACAATTCTAGATTTTTCTCCATCTCGAGATGTTGAAGGCAAAATTATTATCGGTTTTCCTCCCTTGGAAAATGCTGCCCCTCTCATAAAATCAATAGTCTCACCCAATCCAGAATAAAAACTATATCCTTCAGTTGCAGCATTTACTTGTCCTGTTAAATCTATCTGTCGCGCGGAATTTATCGAAACCATATTTTTATTCATACCAATATATCTTGGATTACAGACATAATCTGAAGGGAAAAATTCTATATAGGGATTATTATCAACAAAATCATACAATTTTTTTGTTCCTAAAGCGAAGCTAGTAATAATTTTTTCTGGATGGAAATTTTTTTTTCTACAAGTTAACATCCCATTCTCAATTAAAGGAATAATATTGTCTGTAATATAATGAGAGTGCATTCCCAGATCTTTTTTATCTTTTAAATACTTTAAAGCCGCATTGGGAAGATCACCAAAGCCTATGTGAATTGTGGATTTATTTTCTATTAAATCAGCTAAATTTTTTCCTATTTTTTCTGCAATATCATCTGGTTCATCAAAATGAAACTGTAATAAGGGAGCATCATTATACACGTAATAATCTATTTCTTTCATATGAATGAAGCTATTTCCTAAAGTCCGAGGCATTTGAGGATTAATTTCAGCTATTGTAATGTAAGATGATTGAGCTATAGGTTTTGCAATATCAACATTAATTCCTAAGGAACAAAAACCATAAGGATCTGGAGGTGTTACTTGAATGAGGGCTACATCAATATGTTTCCTTCCTGATATAAATAAAGAAGGAATTTCACTAGCAAATATTGGAGTATAGTCCGCTTGCCCTTTATTAATTTCCTCACGCAGGGTCTTTCCAATAAAAAATGCATTATGTCTGAATAGATCTTCAGCCTTATCCTTAAAATATTTTTCAGGTCCAATTGTTAAAAAATGAAGAATTTCAGTATCAATTAACTTTTCTGAATTTTTAATTAATTCTGATATTAATAATTGTGGTTCAGCGCATCCAGAATCAATAAAAACGCGATTTCCAGGAATTATTTTATCAATAGCTTCTGATACTTTAATTTTCTTATCTCTCCACTTTTCCTTCCAATCAATTGTCATAATATGGTTCTACTCCTTCAAAATTTCTTATTCTCATGTTCTAAAATTATTTTATACATAATTTTCAACTAAAAATAACAATATTATATTGTTGTTGAAAGTATAAATAAAATGGGATTAAAAATTATATTTCTTCTCAAATTTAAAATTTAATTCTTTAATAAAAAATTAATGATTCAAACATCTAGATTATCAAATCCTATGTAATGAGGCTTATTTTGATTGATCTATAAATAAAATGTTTAAAAACAATACAAAATAATCATCAATTGATTCCCTCTTGTTCATATTAAACCAAAAACTTTAAAAATGATAAGGGTGGAAAGAAATCTTTAAAATTTTTAAAGAATTTAGTTAATCAAGATATAAACATAATTTTAAGCAAAAAAAACTAACAAACGTGAAATAAAATGTCTGAAAAAGACAAAAAAATGGAAAGTATTCTAACTGAGACCCGAAGATTTGATCCAAAAACCTTAAACCCGGAATTCGTAGCAACAGGAATGTCCTTGGAAGAATACAAAAAACTCTATCAACAATCCATCGAAGATATGGAAGGATTTTGGGGAGACCAAGCAAAAACCATTGATTGGATAAAACCTTATGAAAAAGTATGGGAAAAAACAGATTTATTCCCCGGGAAATGGTTTGTTGGTGGAAAACTAAATGTGGCATTTAATTGCTTAGATCGACATGTGAAAGCAGGTAATGGAGATAAATTAGCTATTATATGGGAAGCTGATGAACCTGGTCAAGCTAAGACCTATACATATAGTGAACTTCTAAAAGAAGTTAATAAAGTCGCAAATGGGATGAAAAAACTTGGTTTAAAGAAAGGAGATCGAGTTACTATATGGTTACCTATGGTACCAGAATTAGCGATAATCATGCTAGCTTGTGCGAGAATTGGAGTTATTCATTCAATTGTATTTGGGGGTTTTTCTAAAGAAGCTGTGAAAGATAGAATTGAAGATTCAGACTCAAGATTATTATTTACTAGTGATGAGACGATAAGAGCTGGAAAATTTTATCCTAAGATGGCTGACGTTGTTCAAATTATTGATGATGTCCCAACAATTGAAAAAGTTATTGTTGTGAGACGTTCGGGAAACGAAATCCCTCATATAGACAAAGATATTTGGTATCATGAGTTCATTGATGGTGAGAGTGATGAATGTGAACCTGAAGTTATGGATGCTGAAGATACTTTATTCATTTTATATACAAGTGGAACAACTGGAAAACCAAAAGGTGTAAAACATACAACTGCAGGATATATCCTTTATACATCCTTTACTCATAGGGTTGTATTTAATTACCATGAAGGAGATATATGGTATTGTACAGCGGATATTGGTTGGATTACCGGTCATAGTTATATTGTTTATGGACCTTTAGCAAACGGAGCAACTACTCTTATGTATGAAGGGGTTCCTACTTATCCTGATAATGATAGATTTTGGCAAATTTGTGAAGATCATAAAGTTACGCATTTCTATACAGCTCCTACTGCCATAAGGGCTCTAATGAGGTTTGGTGATGAGTTAGTAAATAAACATGATCTTAGTTCTTTAAAAGTATTAGGAACAGTTGGAGAACCAATTAATCCTGAAGCATGGACTTGGTATCATAGAGTGGTTGGAAAAGAGAAATGTCCAATAGTAGATACTTATTGGCAAACAGAGACAGGGGGTTTTATTATGACTCCTATTGCTACTGCAACACCAACTAAACCTGGGTCATGTTGTATGCCATTCTTAGGGATCAAGCCTGTTATCTTTGATTTAGAAGGCGATGAAATAACAGAACCTAATGAAGGAGGTTATTTTGCAATTCAAACTCCCTGGCCTGGAATGTTGAGAGATGTTTGGGGTGATACTGAGAGATTTAAATCAACTTACCTTGAGAGATACCCCGGATATTATTATACAGGGGATGGGGCAAGACGTGATGAAGATGGTTATTATTGGATTCTTGGACGATTAGATGACGTCATTAAAGTGTCTGGGCACAGAATAGGAACAATGGAGGTAGAGTCTGCTCTTGTGAGTCATCCAAGTGTTGCAGAAGCTGCCGTTGCTCCTTTTCCTCATAAAATTAAAGGTCAGGCAATCTGGGCATACGTAACCCTTATGCAAGGAGTTGAAAAGTCAGCGAAATTATCAAAAGAAATAAGAATGCATGTAAGGCAAGAGATTGGTCCAGTATTCCAACCTGATGTAATCCAATTTGCTGATGCACTGCCTAAGACTAGAAGTGGAAAGATTATGCGTAGAATCTTAAAAGCGATTGCTGCCGGTACTGATATTGGAAATGTCACAACCCTAGCAGATCCTTCTGTAGTGGATGATCTACTTGAAGAACGTAAGAAAATAGACGTAGAGATAGGTTAAATTCGTATTTTTTTATTTATTTTTTATTTTTTAAAAATTGATACTGCTCTTAATATCGGATGTTTTAATTTTTTCCAATTAAGTTGTTGTTAGATTTTTAATATCATTTCATACTGCGATATAAACGACTCAAACCCTATTTTATTAAGAAAAGCAATTAGATATTTGTCTCTTCTATCTACATTAATAATATTAAAAGTATCTATATTTGAGGATTCTAACAACATTCTGTTTACTAAATTACACCCAATATTTTGAGTTCTATGATCTGCATGAAAAGCTAATTGAGTAATACTTCCATGTGGTTCATATACTATATAACCAACTAAATTTTTTTGATAAAATGAGCCAAGATAATTGAAACTATCTTTTACTCTCTGAATAGATAACTCAGAATTTTGCCATGAAGGAAGAAACTCCCAAAATCCTCGAGCGACATCCCAATCAATCTTTTCAAGTTTTTGAATTTCATAATCATTCAAACTAGATGATATTTGCAATTTCTGGAACTCACCTAAAATCGTTTTCCGTTCTGCATTTAAACAGTCAAATTCCCGTGTAATTAGAAAATTACGTTTTTTGTAAAGATTTATTCCTGCAGTATTCGTTTTAATAACTTCAAGCAAATATTGCTCAATATCCTTTTCTTTCAGAACAGGTAGAAGCGCTTTGAACATCTGATCCCCTATACCTTTTTGACGAAATTTTGGTACTACTCCCGTTCCACAATCATATGCCGTCAATTTTCCTGTCCAAAAATCAACTGCGTTTAAGATAAATCCTATTAATTTATTTCCCTCTACAGTACCTATAGAAAGATCATATCGAACTCCACGTCGATGGTTGAAATATTGAAAAGTATCAAGTGATAACTGCATTGGTACTTGATAGTCAGAAAAAGCTTCATTATGGGCATCCAGAATCTCCATTTCGGAAAATTGATCTAAGGATTCAAATCTCATTATTTTCTCTCTCGACATAAATTTTTTGAACCTTTTGCAAATATATCTATTGCATAAATTAAGTTTAAATTTTCAACAATTTCTTCTCCATACACCATTTTTATACTTGCTGCATTTTTTAACTCATTTAAATTTAATATATTAAAAAATCTTTTCAGAAAGTATTAATGTTGAGAAATAATCATATGGCCAGCGTTTAATCCAATACTCTTATTAATTACCCAATCATCATAAATTTCATCATGTGATTCTATCAAAAATTTCTGCTTTCTTCTTTTTTGTCTATATTTTCTTGTTTCCGTGCCAAATTCTTCATTGACATAGTCAGGAATATCAGCAATTTCATCAGTATCTAAATAACCCTCCTCTTTCAAAATATTAACCATGTTTCTGAAATTGACTTTCCATTCTAAATAGGATAAAATTTATTTTTATTTTATATTTTTTTTATTTTTGAAATTATCTTATTACTATCTATCTCCCATTTATTAATGTCCTTATTATAAAGTTCATATGTTTCAGGGTTTCTAGCAGTTGGATTTTCAAAAATAAATTGTATAAAATATGATTCTATATATTTTTTTAATATATCAAAGCTATTTATGAAATAAATCATATCTTCCCTTGAAATATTCAGTCTTAAACAAAACCGATTATCTGATTCAAAAATAAACATGAACGAAAATGGTATTTGAAAGATCTTCTTAATGAACTCTTCTTTAAATTCGCCTGTGTTAATAAAACAATATAGATATAGCATTTTATCTTTTGGGATTGGTGAAAAAATCGGTTTAACTACTTTAATAATGTTCTTCTTTTTTAGGTTAAGAATTCTTTTTCTTATTTGGGTTTTAGATAAGTTCAAAATATCTCCGAGTTGCTGGAGCGTTGAACTTCCATCAATCGAAAGTTGTTGTAATAATATAATATCTTTATAATCAAAATCGACTAAAAGTGAGCTTTTATTTAAGTCTGTCTGCAATATCTTGTCAATCATATCTTGGTTATCTATTGTATCGTGCCATTCATCCCAATTCATTACCCAGCCGGAATCTGGCATATATTTTTTATAATTCATACTCTTATGATAATAATCAACCATTTGGAAAATCTCATAATCTTTGATTAATTTTTTTTTTTCCATTTCTGCAACAATTCTCTTGTTTGCATTCTGATCTGATAGATCAAATATAGAATGTACAAGAAATCCATTATATTTTCCATATGTATGGGCATGCCAGTAGAATGTTGGAAATGAATTTAAAATTGATAAAATACTAGATTGAGACTTGTAAGTTTCCTCCAAAATCAATATTTCTTCCCCCAATCCCAATTTGCGTTCATGCATGAAAACAAATGATGGATTTAACAAATTTTTCTCCTTTAATTTATTTAATCTATAACGAATTGTCCTTGCAGGTATATTAAGGTTATGACCAATTTGTGCAGCCGATATTTGAGAACCAGATTTATCTAACTCATTAATTATATCCAGATCTTTCAGTTTAAAATCAAACATTTTTCTCTCAATTTTATCTTTAATAAATAATATGGTAAAATTTATAAATAATTTTTGCCATTTGTAAACTATACAAACGGTAATAATAAAAAAAACTTTTTGCCGTTTATAATATTTTATTTGATAATAAAACAAAAAAATGAAGAATTATGATAAATCAAATCAATAACAAAATCAGATTGCTAATCGTTAGTGGAGGAGCTTCCTTTGAGAACACAATTTTCAGGATTTTTGATGTTATGGAAGAGATTGAATGGACTCACGTTGATTCAGATGAAAAAGCTTTTAAAAGTGATTTTCGAGAAAAATACGACGTTCTTGTAATGTATAACTTAAATCAAAGTCCAGATGAGGTTGTAAAAAATAATTTAAAAAAATTTGTTGAAGCAGGTAAAGGAATAATAGTATTGCATCATGCGATAGCAACTTATAATTCATGGCAATGGTGGTATGAAGAAGTTGTAGGAGGAAGATATTTAATGCAACCTGATGGAACATTACCTTCATCAAATTATATGAGTCATCAGGAAATTATAGCTCTTCCAGTAGGGAATCATCCTATCACGTGTAGCTTAAAGGGATTACCTATTCACATTTATGATGAAACTTATAAAAATATGTGGTTTTCTTCTGGTATTGAAGTTATATTACAAACTAACCTCTTCTCAAGTGATAAACCCTTAATTTGGATTAGTCCATATGAGAAATCTAGAGTTGTAGCTATAATTCCCGGACATGGATGGGGAGCTCATTATAATTTAGGTTTTAGAACTTTACTTAAAGATGCTATATTATGGGTTGCTTATAAAACCTAACGCTCTTTCCAAGATTAGATTTTTTTTTTTTTAATTTTATTACCAAATACTTAAAAAAAAAAAATAAATTATTGAAATATTGATTTTTCGATAACAATCATTAATAATATTTGTTAGGAAATGGTACTTCAGACATTTAATTTATTGGAAAACATATATTTTCATATCATCATTGCTCCTGTCACTCTTTTAGGGATTTTCTTTATTTTAAAGCATTTATTTAAGATGAAATGGAATTCAATAGAATTAAAAGTTACATTACTAATTATTTTAACAACGCTTATTCTCACAGAGCTTATTGTTTTAATTCTTTTAGTGTTTAGAGATAATTTGTTATATTATTTATTATCTTTTATGATTGGATTTTCACTTTTTATCTATCTTTTATATTTCACAATAAAATCGATAATTGCATATTCGAATAATCTAATACTAGCAATGGATGAAATTGAACGCTCTCAACAGCAATATAGAACCGCTTATAAAAATGCAGAATTATATAAAGATGTTTTTGCTCATGATATTAGTAATATGCTTCAGAATCTAACAATTTCCATTGATTTATATGATTACTTATCTAATAAACATAATGAAATAAAAAATATTGATACGATTATAAATAGTTTCAAAAGTCAAATTGAACATGGAACTGAATTAGTAGCAAATATAAGATTACTTTCTAAGCTTGATATTGAAGATAGTATTATAAAAACAATAGATCTTACTTCAAAAATTGAAGAGGTAATTAATGAAGTTAAACAGAAATATCTAGAGACTGAAATAAAATTGGAATCAGATATTGAAAATCAAAAACCATACGTAAGAACAGATGATAATTTGTACTACCTATTCAAAAATTTAATTTTAAATGGAATTATTCACAACGATAATCCACAAAAAGAGATATTAATTAAAATTAGAAATACAGACAAAAAATTTAATAATCATTTTAAAATTGAAATTATAGATAATGGAAGGGGATTAGATCCTCATTTAAAGGACAACTATGCTAAATTTATTAATGGAACTGAGATTGAATTTAGAACAGGATTAGGATTAATGGTTGTAAGAAGATTAATCTCTATTTATAACGGTTTTATTTTTATTGAAGATAGAATAGAAGGAGACTATACAAAAGGAACTAAGGTTATTGTTTATCTTCTAAAAGAATAAATAATGGTGAAATGAATGGGAGGGATTCAAAAAAAAATTCCAATAACCGCAGCAGTAATTAGTATTATTTCAGTATTCACACCAGTAATTTTCCATATTAGCCCAAATTATTTTTACCACTTTTGGTTGTGGGGACTTACTCTCTTTTTCGGGTTAACTTCAAACGAAATTGGTGTTACATATAATCTAGATGTAGGATTTTTAATTCCTGGGATTATTTCCTCAATTGTATTCCTTATTAGTTCAATTATCGTCATTTTTTCCTTAATAAAAGAAAAAAGAGGACAACAGATAAAATTAAAATATTATTACACTGGAACTATTATTATGATTGTGACTCCTCTATTTCTAATTATTGGATGGCAAATTTTCTATGTGGTTGTTATAGGTTATTCAACTTTTTGGGGGGGGAATACATATTGGCCGAATTTTTCTCTTTTTTTACAATTTATTGCAGGGATGTTGTATTTAGTTTCAATAAAGAAAACTCGGACTAAAAAAGAAAACAATCTAGAAATCTAGCAGATACTCATATAATCAGTTTAGATTTTAAAAAAAAAATCAACCCTTCGCATATGTACCGATTGCATATAACGCCTCTAAATTCTCAGATAACTCTTGTCCATATACCATTTTAATGTTAGCCCCATCAACTTTTTTGGTTAAGTTCATGGAACTAATAAGTGTATTTGGAAAATTTTTATGACAAGCCAAAATTAAATGATCTGCTCCAAGTTTTATGCTTTTCTTTATTATTTGTAAGGCGGTTTTCAAATTATTAGCTATTAAAGGCCCTAATCGCTTATCTACTAATAATCCATATCCCTCATTCTCGATAGCCAATATCTTTGCTCCCAATTCAATTTTTAAATGTAAATATCTTCTACGATTAAAACCCATTGTTTTTTCGTCAAGATTAAATGCCCACTCTGGAACTTTTCTTAAAATCTTAACTTGCTTGTATTGAGTTTCTTCATTTATGAATTTTATTGGTAATTGGAACATCGTTCCATAAAATCTATCTTGAAACCCAAATTTCTCATATATCGGTTTTCCTAATGTTGAAGCATATAGAAACCTTGTCTCACAATTTCTCTCATTTGCAATTTTCATTAAATTTCTAAATATTTCCGTACCAACACCATTACCTCTGTATTTTGGCAATACTGCCATATATCCAAAACTACTAACCTTTTCAAATAAAAAAACGCCGCCAATACCGAAAAACTTTCCACCTTCCTCAGCAATAAGGAAATTACCAATTTCCGATTCAATTAAAGCTTTCCATACCCTTTCTTCTTTTTTTATATTTGGTGGAAGAGGCCTGTCAAAAGCAGAATAAAGAACATTTATACAATTTATAATTTCTTTATCAATAGGTTCTCTAATCCTATAATTTATCATTATACTGAGTTCAATCTATTTTACTTAAAAGAATAAACATAAATAAACCAGCTTTTTATTAATATTTCAAAGATTTAATTGTTTGCTATACCCAAGTATAAACTATCATAATTTTAGGTTTTATTAATGAGTTTTAACAGTGATCAATTAACTGAAAAAATAAAAACAATGGAATCAAATGAAGCTGTTGAAATACTAATATCAATATTAACTTCCTCAAAAAATATTGAAAGTAAATTGAAAGCAGCAGAACTATTAGTTAACTATGAAGATGATAAAAAGGAACGATTACAGGATATAAAAAACATTTTCTTGAATGATCAACACC
>JBHLLI010000112.1:0-13659 GCA_048885765.1 Candidatus Hermodarchaeota archaeon | reverse complement strand
TGATTATATTAAGGTATATGATATAAAAACCTATAAATATGAAATAACAGGAGATTATGCTGATCTTTATGTAGGTTCACATAATCAAAGAGATATATATTTAACTCCTGATACATACAATCTTAGAATTCTTGAAGAAGGCACTAAGAAAGTAGATACTAATATTACAATAGGGTCTACTGATTATTATTATATATATGAACCAATAGAAACAATCCAATGTAGATTAACATTATTTTCTCTTGAAGGAGAATATTTACAATTTGAAGATTATCATGTTAAAATAAATCGTTCTTTAAATCAGGAATACAATGAATTCTGGCTTGTAGATACTATATTTGATGCTGATGAAGAAACTTATGTTTACATTGAAATTTATGATCGTTTTGATGCGTTAATTGATACTTTTTCTAAATTAGCATCAAGTTATATTGATTTAGATTTAGAAGTTTATCAATTACAAATTAAAAATCAATTAGCAAAAGAAACAATATTAGATATTAATTCTACTCATATATATCCTTTATTAGCAGGAGATTCATTATACTTTATGTTGGTTAAAGATTATTATCAAATAGGTTATTATGATGAGAATAATGATTATAATCAATTTACAGTTTATTTAGATGAAAATAAAGCATATGAATTAAATACAACTTATTTCTCTGTTTATTTTTCTATATTCAATTTCGATGGTTTGGGATTGGATAAAGATTTAGTAAGGTTTTATATAAATGGACTAAGGAAAGATTTTGGATTTAATACATTAAAACAAGATATAAATAATCTTAAAGTTTTAGATTATTTTAATGCTACTTTATTTAATAAAAACATCAATTTAAGAGCTTATACGGAATATAATATTTTAGTTGAGATTTATACATTAATTCTCTATAATAATTATTCATATCCAGTTAAGATCGAATTAGAGAGAAATAATATTAAGATTGAGCAAATTATACCTTCTCATTCAGGTTTAAGTTATCGTTTTTTACCTGATGTTGAATATAAATTTAGAATTTATTATTTAAATGGAAGTTTGATTCAAGAAAAGAAAATTGAACTAGATTCTAACAATAAAATTGTTAGTTTTGGATTTTTTGAGGAAGAAGTTCCATTTGATCCTGAACCAATTTTAATAGATTTTACTATAATTATAGCTTTTATTGTTATAATTTCTGTTTTTGCTTTAATAGGTATGATTTTATATGTTAGAATGAAAGTAAAAAATAGTAAAATTCCTAGACATTTAGAAAAAAGATATACTCAAAAAAAGAGACCAGGGTCTTATGATTATAGACTAGGAAGTGATTAAATATCCCAAGTAGAAAAAGAAATAAAATAAATCATAAATATTGGAATGAGTCGATCCATACAAAACTGAGTTATTGGATGGGTGTTCTTGCTTTTGGAATTCAGTTTTTTATAGGAATAAGACATTTTAATGAAAAGTTTGGACAGTTATGTATTCTTGAAAGTATATTTGCATTATCAGGAGTTTTTTTACTAGATTTAATACATGGAAAATCAATATATCCAAAAATGTTTAAGAAAATTCATGGAAATTTACTCTTTAGAACAATTATTATTTTTATAGTCATAGCTTTAATTCAATTCATTTTTCAAGTTGTTCCTTTAACTGTAAGGGATGTGGAAACCGCTTTAGCTATAGTTTTTTGTGGAGTATCTGAAGAATTATTTTTTAGAGGTATAATAATGGAACCTTTTTTCTTAATGGGAAAACACGATACTCAAAAATTCAAAATTGGATTTCCTTTTGGAAAACCTAAAGAAATTTCTTTTTATGAAATATTTGGAATTTTTTTAACTTCAGCGCTTTTCACTATTTTTCACGTTAATTATTATGGAAATCCAAGCTTAATCTTAATGGTTGGGTTTGGTGGGTTATGGTTAGTGTTTGCTTATTGGTTTTGGAAAGATATTACAGCTTGTATTCTAGCTCATTTTTTACTCAATATAATTTTTGTAGCTCAATTTTATAGAGTGTGGTTTTAGGATGAAAATTAAATTATTAAAAATAATAAATATTATAGGAATTGGATATATTTCTACAATTCTAATACTATTAATGATTGAAACTTTATATGCTCAAATTTTAACAGATTTTATTATTGGTTTTATCTCAAATAATACAGTTTTGTTAATTATAATTCTTGGATTGTTTGTTTTGTCAATGATAATTTCAATTATGGTCGGATTTTATATTACAGGTGATATAAATAGAAATTCTGTAATAAAAAGCTCACTTATGAGCTTACTTTGTACCTTATTTTTTCTATTTATCGTTTCAAATATTTTTATGTTCCTGAATTATAAAAATGTATATAGTAAAATTTCAGGATTCGAAATTTTACTTATTTTTCCTCAAATTTTAGTCTATTTTGGAATTTACATATTAAATGATGTGTTTAATTTATTTCTTTTCTCAATTTCAGTTTATTATGTGTTTTTTGTTATATTTTTGAAATTATTTTATGAGGTAAAGTATAGATGAAAAAATATTATATTTCTGCTATGATTTTAGGGTTAATTGCTGTAGGATTAATTATTGTATTCTTTATGTTTGATATTAAACTTGGAAATACTGTTTTTGATGGCTTAGAAAATGTTGAAGGTATTATCGTTTCAAATGTTATGTTTATATTTACAGGTGTAATGATTATGTTCGGAATTGTAGTTTTTGTTATAATCTATTATAAAGAAAGAAAAAAAGAGAGTGAGAATGAGATTGAAAACAGGTAAGAAACAACAAACAATTGATGGTTATAAAGGTGTGGCTCCTCTTAGAATAGATATAATACTTTCTTGGATTGTAAAATTAATATTACAAGTTCTAATTTTTACAATAATTTATACAATTTCTATTGATAAAATTAGAGAAAGTTCTAATAATAATTTAGGAATAGAAATGTTATTTGTATTTATTATATTAATTGGGAGTGATATTTTTGCTTATTTTCTTTCTATGGCAATTAAAATAATTTTTAACAATAAAATGAGATATATTCCAAGCAGAAAAAAAAAAGGATTAAATTATAATCGAAAAGTCATTGAATATACATTATATACTTTATTTAGGTGTTTATGTTATATAATTGGATTTACTTCTATATTAGTTTTGACTCTTAATTTATATATGCCAATCTTTTTTGCATATTTCCTGACTTGGATATTTATATTTATATTTTGTAAGATTCCTGCTGTTATAATATCAATATTTTTTACAAAGTCAGTTTGAGGTAAAAAAATGAAAAAAAAAACAAAAAACAAGTTTAACAATATATTTTGGTATATAATTTTTACAATTCCAATGATAATATTAACAGCTTTAATTGTTGGAATTGTAAGTTATGTAATGGAAGAGGATATTATTTTTTTAGGTGTACCTTTTTCTCTTCAAACATTCGTAATTAGTGTAATATTAGTTTTAATTTTACCAATTTTATTATATTTAATTTTAAAAAAAAGAATTTAGAGGCAATAAATTATGGATTTTAAAGATAGATTTAAGGGAAAAGAATTTTGGAGAAATATGAATTTAGTAGTAGTAGTTTCAAGTTATTCATTTACTCTTGTTTTTCTATTAATATTGCCAAATCTTTTAGGATGGTTTTTTATAGGACTAGGATTTTTTATTATGTTTTATATAACTTTTCAGCAATATTATTTTAGAAGAATGGATCAGAGAAATGCTGGAAGAAGGGTGCTTGCAGGTTGGATTGATCATGAGTCAGGATTAGGAGAAGAATATGAATTTCCTATTGAAAAGATAATTCCTTTCGAAAGATTATCAGTTGAAGATAAAAAAGCTGTTGATAATTTAATTAACCAACTAAAGGAAAATGAAGAGAAATATCCTACTAAAGCAGGTTTCAGAGAGTTTCAATTGATATATAAAAAAGAAGAAGAGGTAAAAAAAGATGTTGAATAGAGAACCTGGAGCAAAGGCTTCTAAAGAAATAAGAAAAAAATATAAACAAAGACAAAAAGAAAGAAAAAAAAAAAAGGAGAAAAAAAGAGAAAGAACTAAGGTTGAAGAACAAAGATTAGATGACGTAGCCTTAAAAGTTTCTAAGAAATGGGGTTATTTAAAATGTGTTCATGCTATTAGAGAAGAAAAAGGTGGATATGAAGTACATGGATGGATGCAAAAAAATTTCCCTGATTACGATTGGTTAATTGATAATTATGTCTTAGATCGAGCCTGTTATTATGCTAATATAGAATATATAGCTGAACCCACTAATTTTACTAGAAATCTTGTTCTTGATAGTATGTTTCGAAGTGTACTTATCTTACCTAAAAAAGATAGTTTTGATCATTATCCTGAATTTAAATTTGATAGAATAGTTATATTATCAAAAGAACCCTTAGATTCTGCAGTCAACTGGATTGATAACTATCCCTGGATTTTAGATAATTATGATACAACTGTTAATTTAGGCCCTGCAAATTTACTTAATAATGGTTTTGCTATACCAGATCTACCTGTCGCTATAATTAAAGATGCTCCAGGAAAGAATGAAACCTTTTTTGAAGCAAAAACTTCTGCTGAAAAGTTGGTAATAGAACAGGAGGACGTAATTAAAAAATATATCTTTCAATTACGACATAAAGAAAAGGTTTTAGAAGAGCAAAATGAAGAACTCAGAATTGAATCTGATACAGTAAGAAAAATGTATTCTGATTTAAAATTCAAAATGCTAAGTAGAGCACCTTTTTCTGATGAAGAAGAATTCCAAAAATTTGAAAAAAAATATTATAAAAAACCTCTTCGAGTTCCAAGTGTAGACATTAAAAGATTAGTTTTTGGTATTATATTAATAGCTTTAATTGTTCTTTTAATAATAGGACTTTCATTTCTATTTACTCCTCCACCATCTCCACCAACAACGATTCCAGAGGGGGCAATGATTTTAAATTCCAATTCTTTTATTAAAGTGAGTTAATAAATGGCATATGATAGAAATTATATGAGAGAATATACTGCTCTTGCAGGGATTAATCTTCTGGAAAATGTAATTAAACAATTACAGGATCTTGAAATAAAATTAATGGAAATCACAGATGATTTCAGCAAAATTGGAATTTTATCTTTAGAAAAACAGGTGCAATTAGTTTTCGGAATTTCTGCTGATGATAAAGCTTCAAGATATTTAGTTTATTGTTTGAATATGTTAAATGATCATCTCACATCAGAATTTCCACATCGAGAATATGCATTAAAATTAATTCGAAGATGTTTAGGAGCTGTTCATAGAGCTGTGCGTTCTCATAGCCATATCTGGAATAAAGCTCAATTACATGCAATTATTACAGCTTTAGGATCTGCTTATGTAACTAAGAAAAAAGCATTTCCGTATTATTATGATGATGATAAAGATAATGGAAATGAAACAAAAGAAAGAAAAGTATTAGAATATAAAGAAGATGATGATTAAGGATAATGAGAAATATCTTTCATCGGTTAGAAAAGCTAAAAATGGAGTTTATGGCAATCTTAATATTAAAGAAGGATTTATTGATTGCTGTAAGGAATTTCGATTTATACGAGCTTTTGATACTATAAATTTTAATAATAAAATGAATAGACTTGGAATTACACATTTAGTTTTAGATGAAGGATATAATTTTACTGAAGTATTAGAGGTTGATATAATAGAACCTATTATTAATCATAGTAATAATGTTTTTGGTATAATAGGAAAAACAGGTTCAGGAAAATCAGAATTAGGTCAAACCATTGCTCTTATTAGTAAGAAAGCCAATAAAGATTATTTAAATCGAGATGTTGAGTTTTATTTATGCTATACATGGGAAGATTTTCATTCAAGTTTAAAGTTGTTAAAAGAAGGAGACGTGCTTCTTAAAGACGAGATGCCTCGTTCGGTGGGAAAAAATAGCAGAACTCAAAAATGGGAGATCGAAAATATCCTACATAGTGTAAGGAAGTTGTCTAATACATTTATCTTTATAGATCCTTTAGATATTAACGTTGATTTATGTGATCTGTATATAGAATCTGCAGGGATGGATTTTAAGACAAAAACTAATCGGTTTATGCTCTTAAATGAAAGAAAACAATATTTTGGTCATATTTATGTGAAATTGCATGAAAATGAACAATTTAGAGATTGGTATGAAACGCAAAAAGATATTTTTATACAAGAAATACTAGAAAAAGCAGGGAAAATTCAAGTAAAAGAAGAAGATAAAAATATTCCTACTCAGAAAAAAAATTCAATTGAAAATATTGAAGATATTCTAAATAATTATAAATCAAGAAACAAAGAGAGGGATATTGATATATATCTCAGGGTAAGTGGGGAAGAAAATCCTTCTGAATTGAGAAAAAAATATGGTTTTAAGGATGTTTCATCAATTTATAAAATTTATAATAATATTAATAATTTCATTCGGGAAAATAATTTTCTAAAAATCTCTAAAAAATAATAAAAGAATAATCAATAGTATGAAATTTCTTTATGAAAAATCTTGGAAAATTGGAAAAAAAATGGAAATACAAATAATTGAAGAAGAATATGGATGTATTTATTGTTTAACAAATTCAATTAATAATAAACAATATTATGGTCAAACCACATCAGAAAATTTCATCTTCTTCTGTTTTTGCTAAATAAATTACGTAAGTTTCATTCGGATCTATTAAACCGTTTTCAATATATATATTTGGAATATTAAAAACATATCTTTTTCCCATTTTAGCTGGTTTTCTCTTGAATCTTATCCCTTTTTCTAAGAAATCAATATCTCTCTTACTCATATGAATATTATACTTTTTCTTATATTAGAAATTTAGTTTTTAAGAATTCAGAAAAGCATTATCTCTATCATAAGATAAATAATACTTTTTGGTATACAAAGATTTAAATATAAAAATGATCTTATATTTAGTATACAGAAAGTAATACTTTTAATAATTCAGAAAATAATGATAAAAATGGGAAAACTAAGAATAAAGGACCGGAAGATTGTAAAACAAGGGGACAGTCATTTTGTCTATATTCCAAGAGCATATTTCAACAATGAACAATTGAAAGTCGATGAAATATATGAAATTATAATTTTTCCTCAAAAAAAAACAAATAAAGACTCTAATACCAACAATCAAGTAGAAACAGCAATGGAGGAGAGTAACTAAATGAAATGCTTCAATTGTGATCAAGAGTATGTTCAAGAAGATAATGAATCGAGAGTATGTCCAGAATGTTTACATGCTTTTGATGAAATGAAAGTAATTAGAAAAGCAATCAAAACCTTGGAAAAATATGGTAATTTAGATAAATACGGAAAAGAAAGAATTCATCATCATAGAATTTACACTTGTTTTTCTAATGCTGTAAAAGAGCAATTCTCCTTAACTTTAAAGAAATTTATTAAAAATTTTTCTCTTTATGAACGTTCTGAAGAATTTATTCCTGGAACAAATAAAGAAGAAATGAAAAAAGTAGAAATGAGGTGTTTCTAAAAGATGGGAAGAAGATTACATCCTGGTAGAGTTTTATATAACCTAAAGTCAATAAAGGGCTACTTTAGGTGTGTTCCCGAAGATATAGCTCCTAATGAAGATAAGGGAATATATTTCGCTAAAGCTATGCAATATTTGGATGGTATTATTCGGGAGTACGAAATTAAAGTTGAGAAATACAGAGAAAACTTAAGACAGAAGAATTAAAGAGTCTGAGGGATTAAAAAATGCCAATTGAAGTAAAGATCGGGAGTATGGAAAAGAAATCTCTTGAACAGATAAGGGATATATTGATAAAAATCAACAAAGATGAACCATATTCAGGATGGGATAAAGCATCCTATCTTGACCTTATAGCTTTTTGTTATAATAAAACACTTACGTACTTGAAAGAACATTATCCTAAGCAAATGTTTGAAATGCTTGAAGAGAAACTTGTTTGTCCTAAATCTTGGACCAAACAAGAAAAAGCAGAGTTCTTAGGAATAAAATTGGAGGTCTGAGAGGAGTAGAAGATGTCAGAAAAAGAAATTGATGTATTTAAATTTGAGAAACCCACATCTTTTGGTGATCTACTTGTTCAGAGCCAATTCATTTGGACCGAAATTCAAAGATGGGTCAATAAATTAAGAGAAACAATAGTAACGGCTCTAACAAATAAAGAGCTTATTAGTGAAAATAATACTGAGGATACATTTCATAATCTCTCTCAGAATATTATTGAATTATGTGAATTAATCCAAAAAAAAGTTAGAGGGGAATAGATCTGACAATTTGTAGTAATAAATATCCTTACACTTGCATTGGAGATAATGAATCTTGTTCCATCTGTGGACATTTAGGAAAGCATCACAGATTTGGGCATGGAAAATCCATATGCTATATGTGTGAGATGGAACCTTATCAAGATAAAAAGAGAATTTCTGGATTAAAGAAAAAGGAGGAACTTTAGAAGGGAAATCTCATGGATCTGAAAAATTACTTACTAAAGAAAAAGCAATTGAAATCTATGCAAAAGAATTATGATAGTAGTTTTTTTTCCTTACCTTTTCATTGTCCAAAATGTCATTGGGGCACTGATACTCTAACTGCATATGTAACTCATTTAGAAAATCATTTAATCAAAAAAAAGAGGGATAAAGTTGCGAAATAAGAAAATCTCAGTATTTAATCCTGTTCAGATCTGTTGTTATCGATTTATGCATAATCTCTGTGGAAAATTTAAGACTTGTGAGAGTTGTAATCCAGAAGTGAAAGCAACAATTGAGAGAGAATTATCTGAATTAAAAAAAAATGGAGGAGGTTAGTTTAGTCTTTGATATGATTCATTTATAAATAAGACTTGATTGCGATATAAAATTTTGAACGATTTTGAAAATTATAATAAAAAGTATAGAAAATGTATAGAAAAAGTAAAGAAAAGGAGGTTTAAGAAATGGTTCAAGAAAATATAAATTTTAAGCTCAATCCTGATAAATTTAATCCTGAATCTTTAGATTCCATGACTACAGAAGATCTTGTAGCACTTTATAATAAGATTAGTGAAAGGATTGAAAAAAATGAAAAAAAAATTAAGGAATTGAAAAGTAGATTATAAATCCAATAAATCCAAGAAATGAGGTTTAAAAAGTGGTAATATCTAATAACAGGAGTCAACTCTGTCTTCATAGTAAAATTGGAGAAAATAGAGAAGGATTTTTAGTTTGTAAAGAATGTGGACTTATTCTTGATGAATTTCCTAAATTAGTAAATGACGATCCTTATCATCGAACTTATACTCATATTAAACACTCAAACTTTCATAGAGAAGCATCACCACTTCTTTCTACATCAATAGGAACTAAAATGGAAAGAATTTTAAATTCTAAATATAGAATTTATTCAAAATCAAATCATTATAAATATAATTATAACGATATTCTCAAAATAAAAACTATAAATGAAACTTCCAGACTTTTATCTTTATTACAACTTCCTATTACTCTCAAGAATGAAGTAATAGAAAAATCCCTACTTTTTTATTCTCAATTCCCTAAAGCAAGTAATTTTAGAAATCCCCTTATTCTTACTCCTATAGCATTATATCTCATTTGTAAAGAAAAAATTATTTTTATTAAAAAAAAAAAAATATGTGAAATATCTAACATAGAAACTATAGTAAAATTCAATAAAATCTTATTCTTAATTTTACAGAATAAAAATAATAAATCTCTTTGTAAAACGTTTAAAGATGATGATCTTAGAAAAAAACAAATTCTTGCATATATATCAAGATTTATATTTCAAATAGATTCAAATCAAAATAGCTCTTTTTTAATAATAAAAAAACTGTCTCATAATTTAAAAGGATTAACAGCAAAAGAATTATCAACAATATTAGATATTAAAATTAATACTATTCAAGTAAGTCTAAGAAACCTACTCAAAAAAAATTTAATAGTTTTTAAAGAAATACATGAAAAAGGATATATTTTTAGACTTTTTACACTTAATAAGTTTCCTATCAAAGAACTTCACTTTAATAATTTTTTATCAATTTGTAAGAAAATAATTAACAAATATTGGGAGCTAATTAAAAATCAAGAAAATAAAGTAATAACAGGATTAGTTTTTTCTCTTGCTAAAGATGTTTTTACGTTTAATTTAAGTTATAGAAAAATACTTTCATATAACTTTACTGATAATAAATTTTCTAAATTTCTTAATATTCAACAATCATCGATACATTCTGCAAAAAGAAAATTTACAGGTTATATCCTCAATAAAACCTTAAAAGAGGTTCTAATATGATAAAAAAACAAAAAGATTTTGAAATTATTGGTTCTTCTGAAGCAGATAAATTCATGAGACAAAACATAGTTCAATTTCTAAACAATATAACCTTCAATGAAAATTATAAGAAGCTTGTCCAAGAGGTTCAAAACAATTTTGATAGAATTAATTTATTCAATCTATTAAAAGAAATTCAAAATGGTGGAAAAAATAATGTCAAAAATAGAAAATAAATGGGATAATTTATCAGAATGGGAAAAACAAAAAGTTTATGATGATTTAAGCAGGTTAATTCGAATCAAACAACAGAAAGATCGAGTTAATAAAATTCCTGTTGAAAAACGTATAACGGATATAAAAAGAAAATTCATACGAGGTAGAATTTAATGTTCCATTTCGGAATAGTACGAGAATCAAGAAAGGATGAAATTCTTCATAAACCAAATCACTTTTTTTTAAGTTTGTTGGATTTCATCTTAATTTTATTTTTTTTTGAAGTTAAAACAAAACCCTTCTTTTCCTGTTCATCCTTTTTTGCTCGAAAACTAAATTTAAAAAAAAAATTAAAAAAAACGAGGTAAAAAAATATGACTCAATTTATACCAACAAATTTTAGAAAACAAATAAAACAAAAACTTGATGAAATAGAAATCCTCAGAAAATTCTTAGATCCTGATGAGATTGAGAAAATTATCCCTAAATTCCTGAAATTTTATGAGGATCCAGAAAACGAGGCTAAAATCTTCAATGATGGATTTAGGGATTGGATAATTTTACAAACTCCTGAAAAGAGCAAACTAGCAAAAACTAAAGAAGCTAAATCTGACTTTTCTGAAGATAATCATCTATGGATTTGTAAATTTAAGCTTGGACAGTTAAATGTATTTGGAACTTTAAATCAAATGAAAGAATTAGGATGGAATTCTACAGTTCTAACTACAGGAAAGCTGAATATACAATACAAGTTAATAGGACAAAAAGAATATTATAAAACATTAGAAACATTAGTGAAAGACTTTAATTTGGAACCCGATAGGATTTCTAAAGATGATTATGTAATATCTTATAGCTATAATTTATATCAACTTATTGAACGATTATAGAGGTAGAATAAAATGACAAACTTCACAGATATCGTTAAAGAAAAACTCAGAAACAAATTTGATCCTTATTCTGAAATGAGTAATGATGAATTAAATAATATTTATAATGAAATCAATGAAGATAAAGAACTTGAAGATATAAATAACTATTTTACTAATGATGATCAAATAGATTTAATTTCCAATGGAATTAATTTAATTATAGCTAAAAAATATAATATAGAAACTGGAAAAAATCCAATTCATCATAAAAAAATAACTAATATTTTTAAAAAATGGTTAAAAACAAGATATCCCGATGAACTAGAACTTCTTAAAGAAAATGATGATATCCAGGAAGCTATTGAAGAAGTGAAAGAAGAAAAAAATAAATACCTAACAGCTAAAGATATAAAAAAAAAAATTAGAGAATATCAAGCTAAAAATCAAAAAATCGATACAGAAATTTTCGAAGATGAAATTGAAGAAAATTCTGAAATTGATCAAAAAGAAGAAGTTATTGATGATGATTTTGATATTTTTGAAGAAGATGACACTTCAATCAGTAATAATAAAGTAGAAAAAATTGAAAAAAAAACTTCTCAAATAATAATCAAAGAACCTGAAACTTTACCTATCAAAAAATTTAATAAAAAAGCATATCCAAGCGAAGAAGAGATTGAATTTCTTATAAAACGACATAAATTTGTCAAAACTACTCTCTTAGATGAACATGATATTGTAAATATCAAGAAAAATAAATATATTAAAAAAAGTGGTTGGAGAAAGTTCATAAATGCTTTTGGAATTAGTATTGAATTGATTGACCAAAAAGTTTATGAAAAATTCAATGACAAACATGCAGAAGTTAGAGTTAGAGCTATTGCCCCTAATGGACAGAGTGTTGAAGGGATTGGACTTAAATCATGGAGTGAACTTTATGAAAAAACTATACATAATCTCATTGCTAATGCTTGGACTAGAGCTGTTAATAGAGCTGTTTCTGATCTGGTAGGCTATGGAGAAGTTTCTGCTGAAGAATTAGAAAATGGAACTGAAAATGGAGATAAGTTATTCTAACATTTAAAGAGTGATCTTTATGACCGAATTAGAAAAAATAGCTAATAATATTAAAAATTTCTATAATGTCGATGTAAATATTTTTGAAATCATTCAAAAAGCATACGACGAACATTTCAACCGAAGGAAAAATAAGTTAGGATGTTCAGAAATAGCTTTCGGAGCTAGAAAAATCATCATTTCTCGATTATTTAATATTCCTATTGAAAACAATATGAAAATGCTTCATGGAAAAATCCATCATAGAGTATTACAAACTCCAAAAATCTTGAAAAAAATTATTGAAAACATTGCTGATCAGTTAAATACACATGAACCTGTAGAAGTTATTGTTGAAAAAGAATTATCCTATGAATTATTACCTGGAAAACTTTTAGAAGGTCATATTGATATCTACACTTCAGCTTTTCTAATTGAAATTAAAACTACAAGTATTCCTCTAAAATATTGGGCTAAAGATATTGCTCCTTATCATTATGTTCAATTGAATACTTATTTAGGATTAGAAAAACAAGAATTTGGATTTATTATTTACATTAACCTAAGAGCTTTTGATTCAAAAATAGTTGATTTTGATGAAGTATGGAATGAGTATGGTTGTTTTATTCCTGTAGTGTTTGATAAAGAGATATTTGATTTAACACTTCAGAAAGCAAAAATAATTTTTGAACTTATGGAAGAAGAACGATGGGATATTGACTGTCCAGAATACGAGTGGGAATGTAAAACCTGTCCTAAAGAAGTACAAGCAATTTGTAAGGGTGAAAATAACAACAATCAAGTTTTTATTTTTGAATCTTAATATTTTATTTTTTTTTATAGTTTACATTTCTGAGCTTCTCAGGAGTGAAACAAATATGAAAGAAAAAACAGAATAAAAAGGTAATTTTTATGACTGAAATAGAAAAAAGAAAAAAAGTAGAAAGATTAACAACTCAGGAAGTTGCTCAAAGATTAGATATTAGTGAAAGATATTTACAACAATTTGCCAAGGACAATAATGTACAAACGCAAAAATTTGCGTTTGGTCAGAAACCTCAATATGCTTGGAGTTTGGAAGATATAAAAAAAGCTATGATTGAGATACCTAAATTATTCCCTGAAGAAAAAATAGGATTTATAATAATAGAGAAGAAATAAATAATTTTTCTACTAAACAACGAAGGATTTATAATAATAGAGAAGAAATAAATAAGAAAATCGAAGAATTAATTA
>JBHLLI010000111.1:0-13679 GCA_048885765.1 Candidatus Hermodarchaeota archaeon | reverse complement strand
GAACATCTTAGTTGGAACATAACTAATAACTTCTTTAACATATGGAACTATTTCTATTTCCTTAACTTGTTCATCTACTTCTCTTAACTTATCTATAAATACAGTAAAAATGAATGCTTCCTGATTAGCGACTCTCCACACATAGAAATATTTGTTTATGATCTTCATAACTTGGTTTAATGATTCAGATGCAATTTTCTGGAATTTAACTATTAAAAGATAAGATAGAAAATCTGCTGCGCTAGTATCAAGGTCTATCATGAATAGAATTATATTATTTTCTCTCAGATAATCTAACCTTCTTTTAACAGTTTTAGATGAAATTCCTAACTCGTTCGAAATTTCAATATCAGTTTTTCTACAATTATCCTTTATAGAATTGATAATTTTCCAATCAGTTTTAATTAACCTAGTATTTTTAAAACCTAAGTTTGGAGGGATAAGGAGAATAAAATTTTCAGTATTTAATATTTCATCATGCTGCATGAATTTCTCAAGATTTTTTTTAAACTCATAATCATCAGAATAGGTATGAATTATCTGCATCTTATTTTGAAGAGAAATCGCTCCGCCCGTAACCTCATCGAACTTCCCTAATCGTTCAATAAGTTCTTGCTGATCTGTTCCTTGTTTTACCTCAGCAAGCGTATAACAAACTGATTTTTGAAATAGTAAGAAATTGAGATTTGTTGTAAATTTCATGATTACTCCCATATCTACTAAATTTTGGATTTTTTTCTTAATTAGATAAGGAGTTAGTTTAAGCTTCTTTGCGATTAATTCATAAGTCATTCGTCCGTCAAACAACAATAACTTTAGAAGTTCTAAATCTTTATCATCCATTTTATTGATAGAAACACGTTTTTATTATACCAAATAATGTCTAATTTCCTTAAGAATTTTTATGAAACTGTACATTTTCACCAAATTAAATGTCCATTTGTAAAGATTGAAATCACCATATTCTTTAAATATTTCAATTAGTTCATGATAATTAAGAAAATTTGAGTAGTTTTAACATATTATTCTTATAAATATTACAAATTATTAAGTGGAGGCAACTAAATGAAAGAAATAATAATATTAAATCAATCTGATACCTCAAGTTGGTATAAACCATGGAATAGAAGAGCTTTAGGTTTAAATCTAATTGGCTTCATGATTATAGCAGTATTAAATGCGGCGTTTACTGTGTTTTTTGACATTGTGATGATAGAAATTGGTTATATTTATCTCTATTTTGTAATGATTTTTCTAATGATGACAACTTATTTTTTCATTGTATATTTGAAGACTAAAGGTACAGCTGTATTCTTTTTCGGAATATGCGGGCTTATTGGAATCCCAATTGAATTTGTTATAGAATGGCAAATAGAAAATACCTTACAATCTCCTTGGGGTGCGGTATACTGGGCCTTAATCTATATAGCTTATGGATTGTCAATAGATCTTTCACTTTGGTTATTAAAACCTGGTAAAAATGAAAGAAAGGCTGTGTTTATTTCTTCATTAATCTCTTCAGTTAGTTTCATATTACTTAGTATTTTAGCAGTAGGGACATTCTATAAGTCTGGATTGTCAGCTCCTGGAATTGACGATTTTCTCACATATGGCTATTTCTTGATACCATATTCAATCATACAAGGAGTAATGGGGGCTTTTATGGGTTGGTATTTTGCTAAATACTTCCTTGAAAGAATTAGCAATAATAAAATGTTAAATAAAAATTTAAATTAAAATAAAGAATAGGTGGTGGTAAGAATAAAAGAAAAAATAAAACTTAATTTTAATGAAGCGTTGGAGATTTGTGAGCAAGTTCGTGCAATAAATAAGAAAAAAACGATTTCTTTTAATAAGATGTGGTGTTGGGGTTGTGCGAAATTCACTAGTAGCCCCGAGAAAAGATGTTTCGCAAACGCAGAAGATGGAAGTAATACTGGATGTACTCAAGTCAATAAGCTATATAGACAATTACAAACACATTAAAATTTAAATTTTATTACAATTTAGTCCTTATTGTCATTGCAATTAATAAAGCAATGAAAACCAAAATAATAAAGATTATCCTAATTTTTGTAATATGTTCATTAAAAGAAACTTATCGGGATTTTAATAGAATGGCTAAAGATAAAAAACAAAGGGATAAATTGGTAGTCGAATCCGGTTTTTTTGAAGGAGGATTACCTTACGCTCGAATAGGTAATAATTTAAATTATATAATTAATTTAGAAGCATTAACCTTTACAAATAAACCGCCGTCAGGATTTATGATGAAAAGATTTGTAAAAGCTGTAAAGCCATTGATGGACAAATATACTGTATTTTTCATAGGGCGTAAACAAAATGTACCAGAAGATTATACATTCACGGATATGGCGAAAGATTATGCAGATATGATAAGAAAAGAATTTCAGAAACCTGTTATTATAATGGGGGCCTCTACAGGAGGGCAAATTGCTCATTATTTGGCTGCTGATCATCCAGATGTTGTTCAAAAACTAGTTATTATCTCTGCTGCCCATAAAGTAAGTGAAAAAGGAGCTGAAATTGAGAATAGAGCAGCAGAATATTTTAAACGAGGAAAATATTCCAAATCATTAGTAGCCATATTAGATTTGATTTATTCCTCAAAAATAACTAGAGGAATTGGTAAATTTTTTACTAGATTATTAGGAAGATTTTTTATAGGGAAAATTAAGTACCCTAATGATTTCTTAACCGAAATTAAAGGAGACATCGAGATGGATTTCGAAGATAGATTAAGTGAAATTAAAGCACCCACTCTCATTTTAAGTGGAGAGTTGGATATTGAATATCCCCCTGAAATTGTTCGTAGAACTGCTGAAGGAATCCCAAATGCTAAATTAAAAATATTTGAAGGTCAAGGACATGGTTTAGCAGCTAAATGGAAATTACTTCAAGATGATATATTAGAATTCTTAAATTCTTAAAAAATAAAAAATATTTACCCACTTTGAATCTTTTCAAGGACAGCATCTTCTATTAAAGTGGAATTTTCAGAATTTCTCACTATAAAAGTCAAACTGGCTTTTCTTATATCATTTCGATTTTCAAGTTTTCGGTACATTTCATAAAGATCTGTTAACCTCTTTCCGTACACAAATAACACGATAGACGGATAAACTGCCCCAGCATTTCTCCAATATTTAATTGATGGATCTTCTTTAATTTTTAGATAAACTTGCTTTGAAGGGCCCTCAGTTTCTAAGGAAATTACCGCAGGAATAACTCCTGTAATTACTTCATAATTAATTTCTGGGATAAATGAAATAAGTTTCATGTTTTTCATCCTAGTTATTCTACGATTAACTGTTTTTTCACTAATGTTCAATTCATAAGCAATTTCTTTTTTTGAGGCTCTACTATTATTTAATAAGTAAAAAATTATTTGCCAATCCTTTGTAGAATAAGGAATATCTAACGGAAAATGAATTCTCGTTTCTGAATAACCTCGTAAGTTTGCTCCTGACTTTATAATGTTATTTATTACTTCTTCAAGATGTTTTGCATCTTTACAAAAAAAAGATATCGTCATTGTACCATCAATCAATTCCCAAATACGATAAATTTCAGGAATAAATTGAAGTTCTTGAAAAAGATTTATGGTCTTTTTTCCATCTAATGGACGTATTGAGCCAATATAATGTCTAAATCCTAATAAATTGTAATTAAATTGAACTGTAAAACGAGTGATAATATTCTCTTTAACTAAATTTTCAATTCTATTTGATACATTTCTTAATGGTAAATTTATCTTCTCTGCAATTTTAGAATATGAGATACGACAGTTCTTGTCTAATATTTTTAATATTTCAAAATCTATCTCATCCATTATTTGTCCCATTTCTGATGGTTTGTGACAAAAAATGGACTTAAAATAATTTAAAATTTCGCTTTCTTTACTCATTTCCTGTAAAATTCTTTAAATTATAGAACGTTTTATCGTAAAATAATGAAAAATATTAATAATAATTAAAAATGAATATGTAAAATGTGAGTTAAAATGACTAAGGATTATCAATTAACTACATGCGGTTTAAGTTGTGATTTATGTGATAGTAATACTACCAAGATGCAAGATTCAGCAAATTATTTATTTAATGTGTTTGAAGACTCTATGATTCAAGGACTTATTTTAATGTTCAACCCAGAATTTAAAAAAGATAATTTCTCGGGATTTGTAAACACGTTAGATCTTTTAAAAAATTATCCTACCTGCCCAGGTTGTCAAGAAAGAAAAGATTGCCCGATTAATCAATGTGCTAAACAAAAAAACATTTCTTCATGTAGTGAATGTGAATTTCTGGATTTAGAAGCGGGGATGTGTAAAGCTATTCCAGAACAACCTCAAACCCCTATGATGCTCCCTGCTCCGGTTTTTTTACAAGGGCTTTCCAGAAGATATCAAAATTGGAATATGGAAAATTTGAGTGCACTTGCCAAAGGAAATAAAGATAAAGTGAATAAAAAAATTGAAGAAATGTTAAAGAAAGGAAAAACTAGTAGAGACATTCTTGATATTTCTGTGAATCTATTTGAATCTATGAAATAATTTGATTATAGAGTTACGACGTAATTATGGGAATAAATATTTATTCAAGTGATATTCAAGATAAAATTCATGAAGAAGCAGATTGGGTCGAACTACTCCCGAAAGATCCCAGACAATTTCTTATTGAATCAAAAGAATCTTTTTCAGTTTATCGAACGCTTACCGATTTGTTTAATTTACCTTCAGATCATCCCGAGGTTATTAAATCTCATAAATCTGTATTGAAAGATCCACTTGTAAATTATCTTTTAGATAATCTTTCAGATTGGGAAAAAGATCTAACAAAAGCACATAATAAAGCAGATTATCTTCCAAACCAATTGTGGCTATTACTAGATTGGGGTGTAAAACCAGAAGATGATAAACGGATGCAAGAAGCTATAGATAAAATCCTTTCGCATCAGGATGAAGAAAATGGTCAGTTTCTTGCATATATTGAAGCTTATGATCGAAAAACAAAAACAAAATATCCAATGTGGTCAAGTGCAATATGTGATCATAACATAATTGTTCCTGTGCTTCTATTAGCCGGGCTAGAAAAGGATAAGCAAGTAGAATTTGGATTGAAAAGAATGAATGAATTATTAAAAGATACGGCTCAGGGTAAAGGCTGGAAATGTGAACCTTGGTTGTATAATAAGCGTCGAGGGCCTGGAAGAGTGAATGATACCTGTCCTATGATCATGGCTGATGCTTTAAGAGGATATTGGGTTATATCTGAGGAAAAATGGCCAAATGGTTTACTTGAGGCGGGAAAGACACTAATGAGCTGTTGGAGTAACAGAACAGAACATAAACCCTATATGTTTGGTCACGGTAAGAATTTCCGTTTACCAAGAGCTCCTTTTTTCTGGTATAATATTGGAACAGTTTTAGATGCTACAAGACACTATCCAACTCTCGTTAAAACTCAAGCGTTTAGAGAATTAGCAGCAGTTAGTTTACTAGAGTTCACTCAAAATGGAGTATATATTCCTAAAACAGTTTATCTTTACTTTAAGGATTATTCATTTGGACAAAAGAAAGAACCATCCCCATGGATGACCTTATTTCTATCAAGAATTTACAAAGATGCTGTTGATATCGATCCCCAATTTGTTGAGAAAGTACAAAAAATAGATGGAAAAAGCTTAAAGGGCTCAAGGGGAGGTCCAAAAACTAAAAAATAAGTATTCTCAAATTTAATTAGCTATAAGGTTTAACAGGGGTAAAATTTTTTCCTATAAAATTTAAGATATTAACATTTATAAAAAAAATAAAAATTTTTTTTTATTCTCTTGGCATTACTCCCCCAACTAACCCTAAGATTCCTCCACCGAGTAATAAGTAATTCCCTAGTGATACAACAGCGTTATAACCTGATGGTCCAATTGCGAGATGTAGGGGAAATGCTCCTAAGGCTTCACTGGAAAAAGGTTGTATATAATCAATTACATTTGGAGGAACACTGAAAGGTCCTGAAATCACTGCAATTGCGATTCCGATTGGCATAATTGCTCCAATGATTGAAGCAGCACGATTTTTCGTTCCAAGTAGTATCAACACTCCAGAAAACAAGAATAATATTAAACAACCACCAACAATATAAAGAACAAAAAAGGGTACTCCTGATCCCCAACTTAAGGCAATTGTCTCTGCATTTGCAAAAGTATATGGGAGGCTAAATAGCACACCTAAACCGTGTCCATAATATAAAGTACCAGCGACATCAACGACAAACCAAGAAAATAAGTATGTTGCAACAAGAGTTATAATCCCTCCAAGTAAAGTTAAAAGTTTACTTACTTCCATTTTTAACACCATTTTTTTATTTTATATTTGCTATATAACGAGTGTTATATCAATAATGTTATATGACATCTGTTATATGAAAAAATTATCCTAATAATTTATAAAAGTTTGAAATGAAATTATCTAAAATATGTAGAAGAGAATTTTTAAACCACCATAATTAGTAATTATTCTGCTTGACAATTTGGGCAAAAATAACCACGTCTTCCTGATAAATCTATACTTTTAATCTCATTCTGGCAAATTGGGCATATTTCTTCCTTTTTACGATGAGGAATTAGAAAACTATCTGGATAAGAACTTAGATCGCCTTCTTTATCAATTCCGAATTGGAGAACATCTTTGATATTATTAAAAAGTTCTTTAATCTTATTTTCGTCCAAAGTATCTATTTTAGATTTAGGATGTAGTTTTGTTCTAAACATAATTTCATCTGAATAAATATTGCCAATACCCGCGACAAAATTCTGGTTTAACAATGCATTCTTGAGAATTGCTGTTCTTTTTCTTAAAGCAGATTTAAATTCTTCAAGACTCATTTTGAAAGCATCTGGCCCGAGTTTCTTTTTTTCAATGAAATCTTCAAAAGATTTAGCAATATATAATCTTCCAAACATTCTGCGAGACGTATAAGCTAGATTATAGTCATTAGTAAAACGAAAGATAACTTTACTGTATTTCGGGTCTTCTTCTTCATTGTTATAATATTCTAAATCGCCAGTCATCCCAAAATGCATAATTAAATATCCTTGTTTAAGAGTAATCAGAAGATATTTCCCATGTCGAGTAGAAGATTTGAATTGATTATTAGTAACTAATCTTTTTAGATCTGACTCATCAACATTTAAAACTCTATTATCTATTACTTCTACTGATTTAATAACCTGATTTATTGAGGTATTGTCAAGGTATTTTTTGAATGTTTCGACTTCGGGAAGTTCAGGCATAATAAAAATAACTAATCCTAAAATTTATACAATTCAGTTGTAAGATACCTTTCTCCTGTATCTGGTAAGATTACTACTAAATTTTCACCTTTTTCAAAATCTTTAGAAGCTTCATATAACGCAGCCCAAGCGGCAGCTCCTGAAGATATTCCAACAAACATTCCTTCCAATTGCGCTAATTTTCTTGCTGTATCTATAGCATCTTGATAATCTACCTTAATTACTTTATCATAAATTTCTGTATTTAAGACATCAGGAATGAATCCGGCACCAATTCCTTGAATTTTATGAGGCCCTGCTTGACCTCCAGATAATACAGGTGAATCTTTAGGTTCTACAGCATACACCTTAAGTCTAGCACCAACTCTATCTTTTAGGATCTCACCAACTCCTGTAATAGTCCCACCAGTTCCTATACCTGATACAAATCCATCTACTTGACCTGCTAAATCATTAAATATTTCTTTAGCAGTCGTTTTTCTATGAATTTCAGGGTTAGCCAAATTTTTAAATTGTTGTGGGATAAAAACCTTGTCATTTTCTTTAGACAATTCCTCGGATTTTTGGATTGCAGCTTTCATGCCTCCTTCGGCAGGAGTTAAAACTAATTTTGCCCCAAACGCTTTTAAAATCTGCCGTCTTTCCATTGACATACTGTCTGGCATTGTTAAGATTAATTCGTATCCTTTAGCAGCGCAAACAAGGGCTAATCCTATTCCTGTATTTCCTGATGTTGGTTCAACTATTATTGTATCTCGAGAGATCAAACCTTCTTCCTCTGCTTTTTCAATCATTGACTTAGCTATCCTGTCTTTCACACTGGCCCCGGGATTAAAATATTCTAGTTTTGCATATATAGAAGGCTCAATATCCTCGGCTATTCTATTCAATTTCACAAGTGGAGTCCTGCCAATTGTTTCAATTATATTATTATACAATCCCATATAATTAACACCTCATTTAATTGAATAATATAAATAGATTCTATATTCCATCTCCATATTCACCAAAGTATATTTCAATATCCTTTTTTTTCTTTTGTCTCTCATTTGGGTCGAGAATCCTATTCTCTAATTCTTTAATTCTCTTATCCATAATTTGTATCGTAAGAGTAAGCGGATCGGGTAAATCTCCATGACGTAAATCAATTTTATCAATTTTTTCACCCTCTCTTGAGATAATTTTTCCAGGTACACCTACTACTACGGAATTTGGTGGGACATCAGTCACTACAACTGAATTTGCTCCAATTTTTACATTATTTCCAATTGTAACAGGGCCGAGTATTTTAGCTCCAGTACCGATAACAATGTTATCTCCTAAAGTAGGATGTCTTTTAACGGGATCAATATTAGTACCACCTAAAACAACTCCTGAAAATATAGTAACATTATTTCCAATTTCTGTAGTTTCACCAATAACACAACCAGTCCCATGGTCAATAAAGAATTCACTTCCTATCTCAGCACCAGGATGAATTTCTATAGCAGTTAGCTCTCTCGCAATCTCAGATATATATCTTGGAATATAAGGCATTCCAATCTTCCAAAAAAAATGTGCTATGCGATGTAAGAGAATCGCTTTTATTCCAGGATAACTTGTTAATACTTCGATAAGAGATTTTGCTGCGGGATCTTTGTTAAAAGCAACATTGACATCTGAAATAAAAAAGTCTAATATTTTCTGTAGATAAGTATCAAGAGCTATATGGTTTACATCAGCAATTTGAAAATCCAAGCCTAAAACACATTCAGCGCAAAAATTATTACTACTCTTATGTTCTGCGCTAATCTTTTTTCCACAATTTAAACAATGGAATAATTCTTCTTTTTCCATTTTAACCATTATTAATAGAATCTATAAATATCTCGCTTGTTAAATAGTATATTTAATAACGTGAAAAATCTTGCTATTATAGATTATAAAACTTGTAATTTTCCTTAATCTTGATAGAAAATTTAAAACCTTATTATCATTGAATTTCTTTTTTTAAACCATAAAATAGTATATCAAGAAATACTGGTTCACTTTTCTCTTTCAATCTTGAACATTAATTAATTATTCAGGAATACCATCAGAGCAAGAATAAAGTAAAAGAGTTGAAATGGAGTCACCATAATTCGCTCAATTATTCCTCTATACTTACCCGAGGCAAAAATTCCTGAAATAATCACTCCCACTAAAGAGAGAATAGCTGATATAAGCGAAAATATAGCAAAACCACTCCATTCTGATACATTTTGTAAGCGAAGCCAAAGTGCTACCATTCCCCCGATTGCGAAGATCCCCATTAAGACTACCAGAGTAATATGCATTTTTCCTTTATATGTTGTAAATTCACCACCCTCATCAAGTGGAAAGAAGAAAGCAACTAATACTCCTAATATAGAGCTAATTAGTAGGAAAATTGGTCCAAGAATCGATCCACTACCATCTGTAATCCCCCAATGTAATCCAATGAAAAAAACAAACAATAAAACGCTTTCTGCAATAACAAATGATTGTGCTAATCGTCTGTTAGGAGCACCTACTGCGAATAATGAACTAATATCATCTCGAATATGATTATAATCTGATTGATAACTACCGATAATTACCCACATAGCTGTATATATGATTGGACTTAGCATTCCACAGATAGCTAAAATTTGAAATATATTCATAATTGTCTTATTTTATACTTAACATTAAAATTTTGCTATCGTAAAATATAATAAAAAAAAATGCATTGAAAATTAACTAAATTACGCGGGTTGTAGAACTCCAGCAAATACTAGCCATGCTAACAGAGATTTTGAAACTAAGCTCAGAAGTATATATCCTCTTTCTCCATATAGATAATCTCGCCATTTTCCTTTCTTTTTATATTGTAAAATCATATTGATTGGAAATGTATTAAAGAAAAAGAAATAGGAACCAAAAATCGCCCAAACAAACCATGGTATTTCACCAAAATTACCATTCCCAAATAGATATACCAAAATTATCACCCAAGGGATAATTCCCGCAAAAACTCCAATGTAAAATGCAGTCCATCTTGTCTTTTCAGTAGTTTGATTATGTAATTCCATCATAAGTCCTAGTAAATTCATAGTTGCATTGATCGCAAATATTACAATTAGACTTCCTAAGTCGTAAACTCCAAAAAACATTGAAATTAATACAATCATTATAGATGAACTTAAAGCATATTCAAACCAACGGAAATAATTAATTTCTTGTTTCAATTTTTGATTATAAAAATCATTTACGCGTGGCAATACAATTAAGAAATGAGCTATTGATGATATAAAAAGAAATAATGAGACTAATATGCCCACAGGTAATGAACCTAATTGAGTATAATTTGGAACTAGTATACCAGGAGGATCAACATACTCCAAAAATGCGGTGGTAATTGGGAGTTCAAAATCCCTGATCTGAGGAATTACCAACGATAAAATGAACATTAGACTTCCTTGAATAAGGTGTAAAAAGCCCATAATTAAATTGAATCGTCGTAGATAAGGGAAGGTTATTTCAGACTCTATTCTATTTTCCATTTTTATCATTTTTTATTAATTTTTTAGATTTTATTCAGAAAGTAAATCATTAAATTATTTTCTCCATAAATTATTAGTTCAAGATTTTTATAAGGAAAATTTAAAATCTATAAGAAACCTATTTAATCTCACCAGCAATCTAAATCATAGGTAGGTTGGTCGCTTAGCTGTCCATCCTTTATCCATATGCTTTTTCCAAGTGGATGGTTAGCAACTAATGATACCACTCTGGGATCATGTGTCACAATAATTAAGGTTTTTCCACTTTCAGCCAGCCTTATCAAAAGCTCTACAATTGATTTTCCCGTTTCAGTATCCAAATTCCCTGTTGGTTCATCTGCTAAGATTAATTTTGGCTCATTTATTAAAGCACGAGCAACAGCAACTCTCTGAGATTCCCCACCTGACAACTTACTTACTTTACTATTCGCTCTATCACCTAATCCAACAATCTCTAACAATTCTTGAGCTTTTTTTCTGTGTTTCTCTTTGATCCCAAAGGGTACTACAGGAACAAGGACATTATCTATAACATTCAAGTTAGGTAATAAATAGAAATTTTGAAATATAAAACCAACTTGCGACTTTCGATAATTAGATAATTTTCTTTCAGGTAATGCACCTATTTCAATGTTATTAATTAAGACTTCTCCAGACGTAGGCTTATCCATTGCACCAAGTATATTCAACAATGTACTTTTTCCACTTCCCGAAGGCCCCATAACTGTGATAATTTTGCCCTTCTCAATTTCTAAACTTATATTATCCAATGCTTTAATTGTAGTTCTTTCTTCACCATAAATTTTACTAACATTTTTTAAAGTTATAAGTTCTATTTTTAACACCTCTCTATTCTCCTTTAAGTACCACTACTGGTCTTACTCTTGATGCTTTAATACCAGGATATAAACCTCCGATAATACCTAAACCAAGAGCATAGGCAATTACTTCTATAATACCTTGCCAAGTAATTATAGCGGACACCCCTCCAAAAGGTAATAAACCACCACCTAACAGATATATAAGCAAACCCCCTATAGATAATCCTATAACTGCTCCTAAAATACCTAATGTAAGAGATTCATAAATCACATCTTTAAAGATATGACGATTCTTCCATCCTGTTGCTTTAAGAATAGCAAACTCTTTCATACGCGATGAAACTGACATCAGTTGAGTTACAATTATTGCCATTCCCCCTGAAAGAACTACGATAAAACTTAAAACGGCTGTAAAAGAGTCAAATATACCAAATGTATCTTCTATTTCTTGAAGAAATGTAGCAAGAGAAAATGCTGTGACATATACAGGTGAATATCCATCATTTTCTGAATAATCATTAATCCTTGTCACTAGCTCATCCGTATCCTCATGCCCTTTAACATTGAATCTAAGGCTTATTAATGTATATATATTACTTGCTTCACCAGCAATATTAAGTAAATTCCATGTTGTTTGTATATCTGTATAAATATAATAATCTCTTGGAACAAAAGATGGAGCTCCATTATCTTCTTGTTCATATATTCCAACTATAGTCAGCGTTGAGGTCTTATTTCCACTAAGATCCAAACTTATTGTAATGTTGCTTCCGATTGACACTGGAAAATCTGCGACATCTATTAATCGTGAATCTATAATAGTTTCATTTTTATTAAGTTCAAATGATCTTCCCTCAATAATTTTTGTTGTCACCCCTTCCCAATCACTATCTATTGTAGAATTTAGTCCTTTTAAGAGAAATCGATCTCCGAAAGTGCTCAAATTACCCCAATACTCTGAAGTAAAATAGTCTTGAACTTGAGTTTCAACGTTATAACTCAGTATATACTCACCAACATTTGGTGTATTTTGGATGGCTTGAGGAAGTCCTAATGGAAGTTCACTATCTGGTCCTTGCTGTAACTTTTCGGTAACACTCACAATCCCCAAAGTTTTAGTAAGACTATCTTGAAACTGAGCACTAACTCCTGCAGTGAATGCTCCAATAACAAAGACTAACATTAATCCAAATCCAACACCAACAGCAGCAAGTATTGCTATTAACTTTTTCCTAAATGCATTTTTTATGCTGAATAATATCATAATTCGATTTTATATAATTTTTTAAAAATTCAAGAAGTATTAATTAAACTCTGGATTAATTGAAGCCAACTAAATTAAAAAGAATTTTTTCTTTAATTTATAGGACAAAAGTCAAAAAATATAAAGATTGTAAAAGGAAAATCACAATTTTTTCTTTTTTTCAAAAATTATACCACGTCGAGAAAATACCACAAATAGCTAAAATCTGAAATTTTATCAATAAGTTCTAATTCTTTTTTCTCTCTAATATGTTTTTATATTCAAATTCTTTTTTTTTATGAATTTCAATTATTTCTTTTTTTTGGATTTGCCATTGCAAACCATCTAATGGGTAGAGGAACATAACTAATGCGCTTATAATTAAAAATATTGAAGGAATGAGGGAAAAACCGGCCAAGATTCCTAATTGTGCAGAAAATGTTTGAGTAGATTGTTCTGAATTGAATCCAGAAAAAGAAATGATTGATAGAAACAACCAATTACCTATCGAGATTGCCGGTTTTGTAATGAGTGCGTTAATGCCTGAATATGATGTTTCTCTACGCTTTCCTGTTAGTGTTTCATCATAATCCACAATATCAGCCATGACTATATTATTTGTAATCATGAATCCCGAAAATCCTATGCCTATTAAGATGAATCCAATTATAGCAAATATAAAAACCCATCCAATGAAAAAGATTAATAGAAAACTTAAACCTGTCCAAAGTAGTGTTAAAATAAAGGTTTTCTTTACACCAA
>JBHLLI010000110.1:0-13798 GCA_048885765.1 Candidatus Hermodarchaeota archaeon | reverse complement strand
TAGAGGATGACCCAGAAGTAGAATTAACGAATTCTCGAATCTATTTGGAAGCGAACCCTCCTAATAAGGTAGTAAGTGTGATTGAAGGTTCCTGGGGCCAGGCAAGCTCTCATTGGGTTTGGTTAAATGAGTGGACAACATGGACATGGGAGAGAATATATGAATGTGAAGCGAAAAGCGAAGAAATTATAGCAAAATTTAAAGATTCAAACGATCCTAATTTACTGAAAATTCTTAAACAAATGGCAAGAGAATTGTTATTGTTGGAAAGCAGTGATTGGCAGTTTTTAATAACCACTTGGTCAGCGAGAGATTATGCCGAAAATAGAATTGCCTTACATTATGAAAATTTTAATAGATTGTATGATATGGCAAACAAATATGCTAGTGGACAAAATGTTGAAGAGGGAGAGTGGCACTTTCTCGGAGTAATCGAGGATACTGATGATATATTTAAAGAAATAGATCTCAACCCTTTTGCTAAAAAATAAGTTATTTGTATTTTTTTTAAAATTTTTTTTTCCCTTAATTAGCACAAAATTGATCTAAAAGGGTAAATTTAAATAAAATTTGTGTTATAAACCATTTAAATGCATAAAAATCTTGCATGGTGAAAAATTATTGCATATGTAATGTCTACCGAAACAATTTTTTTGATGATTGCCGTCATTATTCCAAGTATACTGATATTCTTTCAGAGGAAATTCAAATTAAAAAGAAAATCAATTGGGTTTAAAATATTATTACATATTATGCTATCCACCTCAATTACAATTGCCTGTACTGCCTTTGCCTACAGATTATTTACGGATTCAATTCCTAGAGTAATACTTATTTTAAGTGCTTTTACGTATGTCGTATTTGCTATTTATTATTTACTTAAGATAATTCGGAAACAGGAATTGAAAATATCTACACTATTAAAAGATAGTTCGGATGCGTCCGTAAATGTTTCCAATATAGCTACTGAATTAGCGGCAAGTGCGAGTGAAGTGAACGCTGCCTCAGAAGAAATCGCAAGTTCTACTCAACTTATTACACAAGAAGCAGAAGAGGCTATAAAAGCCACTAATAATATAAGAAATGTTATTGGTGTTGTTACTAATATTGCTGATCAAACTAATTTACTAGCTTTAAATGCCAGTATTGAGGCAGGAAGAGCAGGTGAACATGGTAGAGGCTTTGCAGTGGTTGCTGATGAGGTTAGAAAATTAGCAGAAGGATCAAAAACAGCTGTTCGTGATACAAATGAAGATATCACCGATGTAGTTAATAAAATTAATGCTACATTCAATTCTATGGAAGGAATCAGTGCATCAGCAGAACAACAAACAGCTTCTATGGAAGAAATTACAGCAACAGCAAATAAACTAGGTATTTTAGCTGAAGATTTAAAGAATAAATTAACTGGGGTTGAAATGGAAAAAACATTCGATAAAAAAAAAGTTGAGAATGAAAACACCGAGAAAAAAAAACCCTTAAAAAAAAAGTCTTTAGAAAAAAAGGCTCAAAAAAGAAGATTTCAATTTAAAATGAAGTCTTAATTCTTAATATTTTTTTATACTATAACTTTATATTTTATTCTAACTTTATATTTTATTCTGATTTATAAAAATACCAAATTGAGATTTGAGTGTTTTTTTAAATGCGAACTATTACTCATGAAAAGTTTGGAGTTCTCCTCAAATTTCTTGAAGAGAACCAGATTGACGTTTTAATGATCTATGATTTTGAAAATGCTAGAAACGTTAATTTGCAATATATTTCAGGGCATCCAACAGATGCCATTTTACTAATAACCCAAAACGGAGAATCTATTCTTTTTCCCGGGGATTATCAACTAGCGAATGAGCTTGCGGATGTAGATGAAATCATTGATATAAGTAATTTTAATTTTAGTTTTCATTTAGCTTTGAAGGAATTGCTAGATAATAGATGGAAAAAATCCTCTATTAAATTCGGAGTTCATGAGACAATTCCCTATGGTACTATAATTAAAATGAAAAAAAATATACCACAGATAAAAATATTCAAAGATCCTATCCAAATCACCACACTTTTTCAAGAACTAAGATCAACAAAAAGCGATTTTGAAATAACTCAATTAAAAAAAGCAGCGGATATAGGGAATAAGACAATTAAAGATATTAGAAATTTTTGTGAAACTGCTACAAATAATACTGAAAAAGACTTATCATTTCTCGTACAAAAAAAAATAGGAGAATATGGGGCTGATGATATTGCGTTTGAATCCTTAGTGGCAAATACCACTCGTTCTCATGCATTACATTGCCATCCTTATGCTACTAACCAGAGATTCGCTCTACAAGGATTAGCTCTTATTGATTTTGGGGCAAAATACAAAGGATATTGTTCTGATATAACAGTTCCAATAGGTTTTAAGAAACTGTCTGAAGAACAACAGAAAATGCGAGATTTAGTTATTAAATCTTACGAAACTGCAATAGAGATAATAGATATTGGAGTACCTTTTTGGAAAATTCATAACGAAGCTGATCAAGTACTAAAAGCAGAAGGATATAGTTTGCCATATGCCCTCGGGCATGGTCTTGGATTAACCGTACATGATGCGCCAATAATCGGGAGAAAACCTTCAGATGAATATTCACTAAAGCATTGGAAGGAAGAATTAATACAAGATGGGATGGTATTTACAATTGAGCCTGGAGTTTATAAGCAAGGATTAGGAGGAGTAAGGTTAGAAAATGATGTTCTTGTAGAAAATGGAAGAGTTGAAATAATTACAAAATCAGGATTTATTCAAATCTAATTATCTACTATATTTCAGTTCCAAGTTCTAATGATTTATCTCTTATTTGAGAATTACTGCTAATCTTACAAAGAGGAGCAATGATAGCTCGCTCTAAAACAACATTTTCTCCAATTTCGCAGTTATTACAAATTATACTTTCTGTAATAATACACCCTGCGCCAATTTTAATTTCATCCCATATTACACTCTTTTCTATTATTGTGTCCTCCCCTATTGTCACATTACTACCAATTGAGGTTAATTCTTTAACCTTTACCCGATTTTCCAATTGCACAAATTCACCAAAACAAGCAGGCTTTTCAATTATGATATTTTGCCCAGAATTAATAATCCCCATAACAAATATTTCATCATATTCAACTCCATTGGGTAAAATTGGCCAAGCGTACTTACGTAAAAGATCCCAATTAGCCCATAAATATGTGGTAGAATTTCCTGCATCCATCCAATAATAATTTTCCACAAAACCGAACAAATCATGTTTATTTTCAAGTAAATAGGGAAAAACCTCACCACCGAAATCCATCAAACCCGTTTCGTGTAATATATCTCCAATCTTGTTTTTAAAACAATATATCCCAGTATTTGCTACATTTGTATGTAAGAAAAGATCTTCTCTCTGCGACATGCTGCTTAAATATAATTCCATTGGTGCTGGTTTCTCTAAGAAAAGATATATCTTGCGATTTGCGTCCAATAAAACAACACCATATTGAGAAACATGACTTTCAACAGTTTTCATAGAAATTGTTGCCATTCCTCCCTTTTCAGAGTGAAAATCCATAAAACGTTTCATTGGGAGGTTAGTAACTATGTCTGCCATTGACACTACAACTTTTTCAGAATCTATTTGATCAGTCAAAAGTCTATAGGCATCTGCAGTACCTTTGCTATCTTGAACTTCGCATTCTAGTTCCACATCTCCCAATTTGTCTTTTGTCCATGTTTTATTGATATAATCTTTTAATTCTTTACCCATATGTGCTAATGCTAGAATAATATGCTTAATATCAGCATATAATAGATGGGCAATTGCATAGTCAACCATTGGGATGTTTGTGACTTTAACTAGAGGTTTTGGGACCTGTGAAGTTAAAGGCATTAACCTTTTACCCCTACCACCTGCTAGGATTATAGCAGACCATTCTCTCAATATAGGTACCTCATGGAAACTTTCAAATATGTAACATATTTTATAGTTATAAATCTAATTCAATTTGAATTATAAAGATTTTCAATATAAAAACTATAATGCTTAATCAAGGTATTTCTTCAAGGAATTTCTAATTTCTTCAGCTGCAATGTGAGGTAATTTTCTCGCGACTCTCATATCATCAGCCATTTCAGCTCCTCCAATAACCTCATGTGGAATAATATCCGCAAACATATGAAAATCAGCATCATAGCCGTACGGACAGCAATTAAATAAAATATTTCGATTCTTATCGATTTCAATGTCATCTAATGCTTGAAAAATCATTTTTAGAGATTTTGCTAAATCTTCAAGTTGATTGACTTTAAGTTGGGAAAACCTCCTTAAATGCTCATTAGGATGAAACCTAATGTGGTAATTTCTTACAGGACTCCCCGTATTGTAAAAAGTCCAGAATTCAGTTTCTAATATAATTCTATCTGTTCCTCCATGACTAGTTTGGCATAAGTGACAATTATTACCCATCTCTTTAAAGGCTTCAAGATATCCTTCTAATCTACTTCCATGACCATCCATATTTAAATCTATATAGATTTGACTATGTATTCTAGGTTGGGATCCTCCAACTTTAGTTCCAATATTAAAAAATGGCATGACAGGAATATCGTAATAGTCTCTATTAATAGCTTCTTCAATACAATAAAGAATTGCAGCTTTCATTGAGAGAAAAATTCCTGAAAAAACTTCCTCAGGAATCAAATTGAAGCATAAGGATGGAAAAAAATCTCTGGAAACAGTTACTAAATTAATTCCTTTAGATAATTTCAAATGTGGCGGTAATTTCTCTGAGATGTATTTTTCAATATCTAAATCAATAACTCTCGCCATTGAGGGGTATTTATTAATTAAAGTTATTGCTTTGCATGTATCGGGTAATCTATCAATCCGATGAGGCGTTTCCGAAAATGGATCGTCTCGTCTTATTTCATCCTGAGTGATGATTATTGTAAATCCATTTCCTAATGGCATACCCCAATCATCATAAATAATTTTCCCTTCAATAACGGAAGAAAAAACGTCTTTATATTTACCAACTATCTTTTTTGAACAATCATATAACTGTTTTTCATCTTCTGTAGTTTTAAATCCCTTTGGACGCGTTCCTCTGATAGGAGATATATAAGAATAATGCCCATAATATCTTTTCTCTTTTCTTAAGCCAAAACCTTCTGTATGAATACTTACTGTCGATAAAGGATCCCATCTTTTAATTGGAACATCATAAGTAGTTTTACCTTCGAAATTTTCCTTGTTAATAATTCCCCACTCCATGAAATCTACGTTATAATGATCCTGGTTTTCTATTTTATCAGAAATAAAAACTACCTCTATTATTTTTTCCTTAGATTTATTATTATTGTTTTAATTGTATTTATTTTTTACTTAAATGAGGAGTTTAGAGAATACTTATCTTCTTAAAAAAAGAAAAAAGAGGAAAAAAAAATTTCCATCCAACTTATAACTCATAACTAAACTGGACAATATAAAAAAATTTAATATTCTAGACGCTTAATTATCTTATAGGTCTTAAACTCTCTTACGGGTTCCTTGTCTTCATTTAAACGCTCAACAGGCACTCTTACATAATTCTCATCATCAAATTCTTCAATTTCGGCCTCCTTGTATTTAGCTAGATTATTAGCCATTTTCAATTCTCTGAGAAGAAAATCTCGAACGGCTACTCTAATTAATTCAGATCTAGATGGATATAACCCATCTTCCCCCACTAATTTTTCTATACTATCGAGATAGGATTCAGGAATGTTTACTGTTACAATCTTCATTTTAACCCACAAAGTTTTTTGATAAATATGACTAATTCAAAAATCGGTAAATTGACTAAAGCTATTTTAATACTTTCGCCTTAAACCGCAAATTTTTTTATAAGTTATTTTATTACACATTAATATATAAATGTTTTTTTTTATCGGATTAATATATTTAAAGAAATACTTATTTGTCATGTCTTAAATATTCCAAATAGTATATTAATGTATTAATTTTTAAAATATTCCTATACTCCTCAAATTTAAGGATATTTTCATGCTTTTGATTAGTATATAAAGTTGTATGAACAATGTTATAATAATAGTGATTAAATAGGAGAATTTCGTTATGATATAATCTTAATAAATGTAAAATTGTTTACTTATTTAAATAATAATAAACAAATTTTCAAATTAAATAACAATCTATTTAATAAAATTCATTATAACTATCAAAAATTAAAAAGAATCTAGTGCTTTCTTAGATAGTTCAAGTGTCTATAACAACTCTAGTGGATTTCCAAACTTAAATTACTTTTATTTTATCTCTAATATTTATATTAAAATAATTCGTAATAATATCCATCAAGAAGTTTAAATAGGTTTTATCGATCTTAATTTTAAATTCTTTAGATAAATATTCTGAAATTGTATTATGGATATATTTATCCCTACTTATTACCTCATCTAGAATTGAGGTAATTAAAGAACTTTCGGACTTTCTTTTTTGTATTATTTGACCTTGCGCATTTGTAAAATCAACTATAGCTTTTGAATAGGTATAAGCTTTATTTATTTCATTTATCAATGTGATATAGCTATAACCTAAATCAAATTCACTAAGAAATTGATTAACTACTTGCCTTTCAACTTTGATCTTTTTTTCTTCTATAATGTTGTAAGGATCTTTTATTATTTGATTTCCTTGTAGTATAATCCAATCCTTATACGTTTTTTTAATTTTTTTATACTCTTCCTTAGAAACAATATCTAATTTGAAATCAAAAGAATTTTTAGTAATATACTTAAAGAAGTTTCTAATATGATCATTTAAGAAGGGCTGATGTTCGATTAGGACCGTTTTTTTCCCGCAAAAAATTGCTCTTAATACATTACTTATGAGCGTAAGAGTCAGGTTTAATTTAATTAAATCCAAATTCAAAACATTTCTATCTGGTAAACGTGCATCCTTAATTTGTTTTTCTTGGGGTAAGTCTGGTATATTAATTTGGAAATCTGCTATAAAATAGTCTCGCACGATAAAATTTTGATCAATATAAGCAATAAAGGAGTGTTCACAAACAAATTTAGTGATATTAACTGCAAGTAAACCACCTTCTGCTGATTTAATATGTTCGTCCGAAACCTCTAAAGATCCTTTTGACTTACAAGAAGGACAACTAATGTTAACCCTTGTCAATAACATCTCACCATTTAAATAAAAAAAAAAAATTAGAAATAAATCTTCATTGAACTTAAAGTAATGATCATCAGCCCAGTAATTTTAATGATCAATGTCACCAAGAAAACTATGAATCTTACATTAGCTCCAAAAAGCGCTTGTAGAGGTGCGACTATGAATTCACTTTCTATTATTGAACCAAGAAAGTAAAAAATTGCCCCTAAAACAAATATGAACGACGTCTTGCGTAATTCTGGCCTTTTTACCCCGATATATATGAATAATGCTGGAATCAGAATCATTATTAATAAACCTAACATTCCCACAGCAGAAATCAATTGGAAATCCTCTGCTGAGGCTACTGGGTAAATTAACTGAAATAAAGCTACTCCCAGTAAACCATAGGCTAAAATACCCTTGAATTTGAATTTAAGCATTTTCCAATCTATGATAAACAATAACATTACGAAACTCACAGAGGAAATAAAATTTGCTACCTTCCAAAAGACAACATTTGGCATTAAGTGGAGCAGTGTTTCATCATATAGTGTTAAATAGAAATCAAAGTAAAAATAGATCAATCTTGAGATTAATAAACCTAACATTAGAATAAAAATGCCAAATACAAAATTTATCTCAAATTTGCCACGTTCTTTTTTCTTTTCAATAACTCTTTTTGATAAATATATCGTAAGTAAGAATTTGGATATCATTAGAATTAAAGTTAAGGTATATAATAAATTATATTCAAAACTATTAGGAATAAGTGCCATATTCTTTAGATCTTCTAAGAACTTATTTTATTTTACGATATTATATAAATAACTCTATTTATTTTTTTTGTCTTAACTCTCATAGCGAAGGTAGTTTGAATAATTAAATAGATAATAGCTTAAATTTTTATATTGTATATTTTAGGTGAAATAGAGATTTTTTAAATAAATAATAGTTAATATTCTTCCTCTAAATTTACAATATTGATGAAATCTTGACGTTTCTCAGCCATTCGTGAAATATTTGTGATTACTTCGTTCCACCTTAATAAATCATTAAATGGTGAGTATCCTCTATGTGGTGATAATATTATATTATCAAGTGCATGGAATGGAAAATTAAAAGGAAATTTCTTTCCTTCTGGATCACTTTCTGGTTTATAATTATACCATACATCAATAGCTGCACCTAATATCTCATTTTCTTGTAGCGCATGAAATAGACTTTCTTCATCAATAATCTCACCTCTACTAACATTTACAATTAATCCATTTTTTCCTAAAAGCTTTAATTCTTTTTTTCCAATCAAATTTCTTGTTAATGAAGTTACAGGAATCGCAATTATGAGGATATCACTCTCTTTAAGGAAGTCATTAAGTTGAGAAAATTCATACTTTGTTATTCTTGTAGGCAGAGAAGTTACTTCTTTTTCCCAGTGCTTCCTTAATATACAAAATTCTACTTCAAAACCACTTAAAAAACGATGAACTTTCTGATTAATCGCTCCATATCCAAGTAATCCAACTTTTTTAAATCTTAATGGAATTGAGACAGCATCTTCATCCCCAGTTCTCCATCTACCTTGTTTCATCCATGAGTGATGAGGAATAATTTTATTCATTAGGGTTAATAATAGTGCTACAGTGTGTTGAGCAACGAAATAAGAGTTTCCATGACCGTTAATCAACATCAGCTTTCGTTCTTTGTTAATATCTCGAAATAGTGGCAAAAGGTGATGAACCCCAGCACCAGGATTGATAAATAGTTTTGCTTTTTTAGCATTTTTTAATATTGTTTTGGAAGGACGCCAGCCAACTAACATATCTGCTCTAGGAACAATAGTTAATAAATCCTCTTCTGAATCATTTTTTCGAAAAACTAATTCTACATTTTTAAATTCTTTCAAATTTTCGATTAGATATTCTTCAACATTTTCAGGGATAGGAGATATAAAACATACAATATACTTGTTATCTTGTTCACTCATAATTCCAATATTTTATGAAATAGTTTATTTTAGCATGAGTCCTTTATTTCCTATAAATTAAGCTTAATTCAAATAAATTTTTATATACATTCCGTTGCTATAATAATAAATATCTTTTATTCAAATTTATAAACCGAAAAAAAGGGAACGAAATTGTCTGATACTGTATTAAAAAAGCTGTTTCAAGTATTTGTGAATAAGCTAGAATTTGATCCGAGTGATTACTTAGTTTCTAGTGAGGAACAGGAACTCTCCAATTATCAAAAAGACACTATTGAGAAAGCAACTACAATTTTGAAAGATAATATTGTTGGAGAAATTAAATCCTTTGGTGGCAATCTAAAGGCAAATGAGGAAAAATTTAAAGAACTTGAGAAGAAGGCAAATGAGGAATTGGAAAATGAAGAATATGAAGATATAAAAAAAGATTTAAAAAGTTATGTTAAAAAATTAAAAGATTTAATTGAAAAAACATGTATGGCAATAATTCCAGTAAAGGAAATGCCATGGGTAGATGTTTTGTTTCGGACTGTTCCTCGTATAATCTTTGATAAAAAAGTAGAATTTTTGGATAATTCAATAGCATATTATGGAGAAATTAAATGTGTTCTTTCAAGACCAACAATATTTGGAAAACTTAGAAATGAAAAACCATTATTCGCTCCAGTAATGGGAGCACTTGATTTAGGGGGTTATAAACTTGATGAAACAGTAAAAGAACCAAAAAGTCATATTTATCCTTATGTAAGCGCTATCATTAATTCTTTAGAGTCTACAATGACGCAAAATCATCTTGCAAAATATCATGAAGGATACCAAAGACATGGGGATCCAATATGTGATTTTTTGATGAAGGATAGTGAACTGATGAATTCAATGGAAAGAGTCACTTCTGGTATTGAATCAGAAAGAATAACATCAGATATTGCCGTCTATAGTATTGCTGTACCTCAACCTAGCGATAAAACTACATTATTATTAGTTACTGATGAAGGTAAAGATCCAAACAAATTTTCAAGGTGTTTTGAAGGGCTATTGCGGTTTTCTGCCGAAAGTTGCAATGTTCCCGCTCAACAACCTCAAACTCCTATACAACCCTCACCTCAACAACCGGGAGTTGTTAGAACTACCGGTGGCCAAGAACTCAAAACTTGGACTGCTGAAGAACTAGCAGAAGAAGCGCAAAAAAGAATGACCTCTCAGCCAGATATGCCGAGTTGGACTGAGGAAGAATTGAGTAAATTCGCTACTGAACGAGGAACGGGTTTACCCGAAGGAATGGAAGTATGGACTGAAGAAGAATTGCAGGATTTAGCAAAAAAGAGACAAGGGGGCTTAGATATTCCAGAATGGAAAGTAGATGAAAGTTTAAAGGAATGCGTCAAGTGTGGATATAGTTTAAGACCAGGGTGGAGTCGATGCCCTGTTTGTGAAACTCCTGTAGGTTCAAAACCAGAATCTGAACCAGCTGAGGAAACAAAACCGGAACCAATTGAAGAAGTTACAACAGAACCAGTTGTTGAACCAAAAGAGGAATCTACTGAAAAAATTGCCGAACAACCTTCAGATGTTATTGAAGAAGAAAAAGAAGAAGAAGAATAACTAATTTATTTTTACCAGATTTATCACTAGTCTCTCTTTTAAATATCAAATGTGTGGATTTCTTTTATAAATTAAACCGAAAACTTTAAAAGGATTTAATATCAGCAAGATTCCAAACGTTTTTTAAGTTATTTTTATTTTCAACCATATAGAAATTAAGATTTCTGGAATAATAATTGCTGCATAATATCTTTTTGTTTAAAGGAAATAAAATTCGAGATTTAGAAGATCTTAATATCTATAGTTATCCATATGAAATTATCAGTATCAAAGATAAAATACTTGTTAATAAGATCATAAAAGAACATGAAAAATCATGTTGTTCTCAAGTTTTAAATGGGAAAAAATATCTAATTACTGAACCAATAGCTCAATTTCTTAATGATTTAAATTTATATTCGTGTTGTATTAATGGTAAAATGATCATAGGTCTAATTTTTGACAATGAAGATAATCCTTATGACTATAAAGAAATATTTAAAGAGCTATTAGAGGAACTTTTAAATAATGGTAATGGATATTCCTTCGATGATGAGATGGAAGTTGATAATTTATTAATCTCAATGTTTATTGACATTCGAAGGTTCGGTGACGAAGTAGTTGAAAAACCCTATGAATTTGATTATTATTTTCAAAGAGATACGTTTTTCAAAGTTTTCTTATTTGGAATCGATGAAGTCGGTAAATCTAGTTTGGTACGAAAGTTAAAAACAGGAGAATTTAATGAGAATTTTTTTACACCCACAAGAAAATTTAACATTGAATATATACCAGTAGAAGATGAAGGATTATTAGCAGTATGGGATATGCCTGGACAGAAATCATTTCGACCAAAATGGTTAAAGGGGCTTCAAGAATCTAATATTATTATTTATATGATTGACATCGCTAATCAGAGAAGATTTGAAGAATCGAAAAGTGAGTTCTGGAATGTTCTAAATAATGAAGAACTAAATGGTATTCCTTTACTTATTTTAGGAAATAAAATCGATTTGATTAAGTATTCTAAGGAAAATTTCGACAATCAAATTCACAATTTGGAAAATGAGCTTTTTAATTTTTATAATTTCAAAAGTATAAAAGACAGAAAATGGAAATTCATATTCACTTCAGTTAAGTCTAGTTTTAATATAGATGTAATAATTCCTGAAATTTTCAATTTGATAACTTCTTAATTTTTTAGTTTTAGCAAGAAATTGATTAAAAAAATCCATAGGATTGACGAAATCTTAGGATTTCATTTATTAAACATTAAATTTAAATATCTCGCCATTTAAATTTCTATTATATGAAATAAAAAGTGAATAAATTTCTATTCATTATACGTTAGGGATAATTTATGTCTAAAAGGCTCAAAAAGGAATTACAGATTATGATTGATGAGAAAACTGGCCAATTATATTTTGGAGATAAAAAGAAGGATTTACGTTTGCTAATGCTAAGGCCAATTGATTTAATTGAATTTTCAGAATTTGCGGGTACAAACGCAGATGACATTTTGATCTGGGTTGGTAAGACTATTGGACGGAATTATGTTGACAAATTCTTCTATAATAAAGATTGGGGGCCAGTAGATTTAGCTACAAGAAAAGAAGTAGTTCTTGGAAACCTTGAAGCCTTAGAACTTATGGGATTTGGAGAAATCACTGGACATTTTAAAAAAGACCACATCCTAATATCAGTAGGAGAATCATTAGCTTCTGAGGAAAAAGATAATATTATGGCTAAAAACTTATGTTTACTCTATCAAGGCCTCTTTAGTGGTATGTTTGAATCTTTAAAATTCGATGTTGATGTTGAAGAAATCGAATGTGTACTATTAGGCAATGAAAAATGCGTTTTCAAATTTGATTTAATAGGAGAGCAACTTGATGATAAAATAGTCGATTCAGAGGAAAATGTTTCTGAATTTCTATCAACCCTCTAAATTAGATATTATATTTAATGCTTTTTTTTCGGAAACCAAGGAATTAATCTTGAAACATCTTTTTTATAATTCAAATATTCGGGTTTTCTTAATAAGTTTCTTTTCTCCATTAAGGGTATACTAACTGTATTAAAAAGAATAGTTATAGAAATTGGGCCGATAATTGCCCAATAAAATGATATATTTGCTGATAATGCAAAGAGAAACAACCCCCACCAAAATAATATTTCTCCAAAATAATTTGGATGTCTTGAATAAGCCCATAATCCTTTGGTAATAATCTCTTGAGTATTCTCACGATTTTGAATAAATTTATATAATTGCTGATCTGCTGACGTTTCTATAAGAATCGCTGATGCGGTAACAACTATGGCTAAAATATCAAGAAATCCAAATAGTTCTGCCCTTAAAGAAATTATTGGATATAAAGAAATTGACCCCAAGTAAACCAAAATGGTTGGCATTAATTGTAAGCCTATAAGATTAATAACCCAAAAATTCCGACCCATTTTTTGTCTGTAATTCGTGTACCTCCAGTCTTCATGCTTTAATCCTTGCCATTGCCTTAACCAATTGAAGGTTAATCTAAAAGACCAAATAAAAATAAGAACCGATACAATTATGCTTCTTATATTCCCATAATTGCTTGTTGAAGGAAAAATTAAATAGTATAGTGTTATTATTAATGGTGCTACGCTCCAATAGGGATCATAGAAACTTGTGTTTTTTAAAATAGAACTAATTACAAAAATAACTAATGTAGCTGATAAATCAGCAAAAAAAATCATTATTAATGGGTGTAAAAAACGGAAGATCATCCCAACTATTACTGCTGTGAAAAATGCAATGACATAAGAGACAAAGCAATAAACATATCCTTTAAGCATCAAGTTCTTGTTTTTATTGATATTCTTCATAATTTTCAAATAATATCCCCTAATGGCAAAGAATAATATTTCAAATCTATTAAATTTAAAGATCGATCAGGACTTATTAAATTATTGTAAAAAGGTTAGAGTGAAATTTCACACTTTTTTCAATTAATAAAGTTTACAATTTGAGTTTTGGAATATAATAATTAAAATAAAATCTAACATAACTCTAATTATAATC
>JBHLLI010000109.1:0-13802 GCA_048885765.1 Candidatus Hermodarchaeota archaeon | reverse complement strand
ATTTCTAATGCAGTTTCTCCTGGGACTCATGTTATTGCGATTGGACATGATGTAAAAAAAGGAGATATCATAGTCAAAAAGGACACTTTAATTAACTTGGCAACTATAGGTATTCTTGCTTCATGTGGAATTAAAAAAGTCCCAGTATATATTAAACCAAAAGTTAGTCTACTAAGCACGGGAAATGAATTAGTTACCCAAGATGTAATAGAATTAGATATCGGTAAAATTTATGACGTGAATTCTTTCGTTTTGAGTAAAGCTATTGAAAATACTGGTGTTGATTTGAAATTTCTTGGAATTGTAAGAGATAATTATAATGATCTAAAGAATAAAATTGACGAAGCCTTAAATATTAGTAATATTATTATTTTATCTGGGGGCACATCAAAAGGAGAAGGAGATTTGGGCCCGAGAGTTTTAGAAGATTATAATGATATTGAAATTTATGTTCACGGAGTAAAAATAAAACCAGGAAAACCAATTATATTTGTAAAAAAGGAAAAAAATATATTGTTTATTTTACCAGGGTATCCAACTTCTGCATTAAGTTGTTTTTATGTATTTATTGATACTTTTTTAAGAAGAATGTCTGGTTTTCCTTTACGAGAGAAATTTGCAAAAGAATTTGCCATCGGTGAAAGAATTTACAGCACAATTGGTAGACATGAATTTAAAACCGTTAAAATTCAAGAAAAAAAGGGAATAAATAAGATTTTTCCTATTAAAACCGGGTCAGAAGCAATAAGTACAATATTTCAAAGTGATGGTTATATAGAAATTGATGAATTAGAATCAATTATAGAAAAAGGTGAAACAAGAAAAGTCTTCTTTTTCTAAAAATAGCAATAACTGCATAATTAATATTGATGAAAATGAAAAAAATTCCCAAAGTTCCTGATGAACATAAAAAGAACGCACCCCTAGAAATAAATTTAGCTTTAATAATTGTTAGTAGTAGTCGCTTTAATGAAATAAAAACTGGAAAGAGGAGTTCAGATAAGACAATTCCTAAAGTTGAAAGATTACTAAAAGATGAACCATCAATAAAATTAGCATTTAATAGTATCATTCCAGACTCAGAAGATGAAATAAAACGAGTAACATTACGAATGCTAAAAGATCCTTCAATTGATGCAATAATTTTTAGTGGTGGTACAGGGCTATCACCAAAAGATATAACGTATGAGACATTAGAACCAAGGTTAGGAAAAAAATTTGTTGGATTTGGAGAATTATTCAGATCTCTTTCTTATAATGAAATAGGTACCTCTGCTATGCTATCTAGAGCTACAGCAGGAATTTTAGAGGGTAAAAAGAAAAATATAGCGGTTTTTTTACTTCCGGGATCTCCAAATGCAGTACGGTTAGCTCTTCGATATATTCTTATACCTGAATTGGGTCATATTTTATACTTAATCAATAAGGAAGAGTGAACTTAATGGAAAAATTGCATAAAATTGGATTTTCAAAACTTACACCTTTAGAAGTTGCTTTAGATATGATATTTTCCAAAATTGAGATAAATTCGTTTGAAGAAGTTGAAATAGATAATGTTTTAAATAGAATTTTAGCCTTGGATATTATTAGTAAAGTTGATATCCCCCCTTTTGATCGCTCAGCAATGGATGGTTATGCAATTAAAGCAGAAGATTCATTTAGAGCATCTCCTAAAAATCCGAAAATGATTAAATTGGTTGGTAAAATTGAAATTGGTGAAAGTACAAAACTTAAAATTAATAGAAATGAAGCAATAAGAATTTCTACAGGAGCCCCGATACCAGAGGGTTCTGATGCAGTAATTAAAATTGAAGATACTGAAAATGAAGACGATTTGATTAGTCTTTATGTCTCCCTTGTACCAGGGAAAAACATATCAAGAAAAGGGGAAGATTTTAAGATTGGAACAAAAGTTTTATCTAAAGGTACAGAATTGAAAGCAGAACATATAGCCCTTTTAAGTTCATTAGGATACGCTAAAGTATCTGTACATACAAAACCAGAAATAAGCATTTTTTCTTCTGGAGATGAGTTAATTGAACCTGGAGAATCACTAAAGCCTGGAAAAATTTATAATTCAAACACTTCAATGATTTCAGCTTTAGTGAATTTGTATGGTGGGATCGTTCTTAGAGGTGAATCAGTACAAGATGATAAAGAATCGATCAGAAATCGATTAATAGAGGCATCAAAAGACTCTCAAGTAATAGTCTTTACTGGAGGCACATCTATTGGAACTAAAGATTATCTACCTGAAATTATGAATGAATCAGGAGTGATTTTAACTCATGGAGTTGCTCAAAGGCCGGGAGCTCCAGTTTTAATTGGTTATTTGAGTGATACACTAGTATTTTGTCTTCCTGGTACTCCGGTTGCTGCTTATGTTTCTTTTATAAAAATTGTTGGACCTGCAATAAGAAAAATGATGGGGTGTACAATCATAGATCCGAGGATTGAAGTTGTCGCAAAAATTAGTAAGGACGTTCCTGTTTCAAGTTTAGGGTTTGTTCACTATTTAAGAGTTAGTTTAGAGAGAGTTGCGGAGGGTATTATTGCCAATCCGATTAAACTAAAAGGATCCGGGGTTATAAGTTCATTAACTTCTTCAGATGGGATTGTTGAGATTTTACCACATCAAGAAGGTTTGAAAAAAGGCGAAGATGTAATAGTAAAGCTCATGCCAAAATAGTCAGAATTTTAACTTCTTAAATTTCAAAATAAAAGATTATCTAATTTTTATTAGTTATAACTAAAAGACTTATATTTTTTTAATATTTTTTTCTCATAGATAAATAAATTTGAGTAAAATATCATGGTTACGTATATAGATTTAATTACTCCAATATTTCTAGCCTTTCGAGAAGGATTAGAAGCAACTTTAGTCGTTGTTATCATTTTAATGTATTTGAAAAAAGCAAATCAGCGTCGTTATAATAGATATGTTTATATTGGGGCTATATCGGCAATCTTAGCAAGTATACTTTTTGCTTTTATTTTTTCTTTAGTATTTGGAGGATTTACAGGGACTTTAGAAGAAATATTTGAGGGGACTACGTTTGTAATATCAGGGGTATTGATTATAACTTTAGTGTTATGGGTAAGCAAAGAAGGTCCCAAGATGCGCATAAACTTAGAAGAAAAAGTGGAACAATCAATTCAAAGAGAAAAAGTCTTTTCAATTTCTATATTGACTTTTGTAATAATTATCAGAGAAGGAATTGAATTGGTTCTCTTATTAACTGGATCTGCATCTATAGGTTCAATCAATCAACTTACAATAATCCTAGGATCTACGATGGGATTAGGAATTTCAGTTATTCTAGGGCTATTGACGTATTATAGTATAAGAACAATTGATCTATCCAAATTCTTTAAAGCGACAAACATTGTTCTGATATTCTTTGCTGCTGGTTTAATTACTTATGGTATACATGAGTTCATTGAAGCAGGTGTTATTAATCCTATCATAGGAGAAGTTTGGAATATTAAACACATTTTGCCAGAATCTTTTCCTGATGGAAATCCAGCAACACCCGAATGGCTTGAAGTAATAGGTTCATTATTAAAAGCATTATTTGGTTATAATGCAAATCCTTCACTATTAGAAGTTATAATATACCCAAGTCTTTTAATTTTAATTGGGTTAGTTGCTTTGAAGTTATGGAAACGAACAAATTCAGTTGTTTTGATGAATTTAGAAAAACAAGAGCAGATTAAAATTTCCTTAGACTAATTTTTTTATTTTTTTATTCTTTTCATATCTTTGTTCAATTTACAATCACTAGTTAAATCAAATATCCAATATAACCAACTTTATAATGGAAAATTATTTTAGAAATGGTTAATTCTAATAACTATGGTTGATGTAACCACTACTGTGGAAGAAATACAAGGAAAATATAAAATAATTGGTAGAAAGGAAGAGTTAAGAAAAATCGTTTTAGCCCATGCAGTGGGTAAGAACATTTTGTTGGAGGGAAACGTTGGAGTTGGCAAAACTACATTAGCTAAAGCTATTGCTAAATATTATGGTTCTAATGATTCAAATTTTTATCGAGTAGACTGTAGCGAAGAACTTCTTCCTCATAATCTTGTAGGATATTTTGAACCACCTTTGGTCATAGCAAATGGCTATATTGAAGATTCATATAAATATGGCCCGTTAGCCTTAGCAATGATGAATGGCGGATGTTTATTTATAAATGAAATAAATAGGATGCCAGAAAGTACACAAAATTCTTTATTAACATCTCTGGACGAAGGAATTCTTGAAATTCCCAAATTAAAAACAATTAAAGCTCATAAGAATTTTTTTGTTATAGCAACTCAAAATCCTGCTGCACATGTGGGGGTCACAGTCTTAGGAGAAGCTTTAAAAGACAGATTTATTTGGATAAACTTGGATTATCAAAACCCGGATGAGGAAATTTTAATCATAAAACAAGAAGCCCATTTAAATAGTGGTAATGCTAATAAAATCGCAACTATTTCACAGAATATCATTCAAGTGACAAGAGATAGCACATCCATTCGTAGAGGTAGTTCTATCAGAGGAGCCATTGATTTAGCTACCCTACTAGATCAATATGATAATGATAATAGTAGTAAAAATTGGGTTGAAGCTGCTGTAATGGCACTGCATAATAAAATTGAACTTGAAGATGGATTAACTCAATCAAAAAAAGAAGTTATTACTAACATTGTATTAGCTATTTTAAATAAATCGGATTTTCAATAATCAATGATTTCTCTGAGGAAGATTCTGAAGAGATTGAGAAAAGGCTGCATGTAAGACTTACTGATAGTCGCCCAGATAAGGAAATATTAGAATATGAAATTATCAGGAGGCACAGAAAAAAACCTGACTATTACAAACATTTAGCAAACACTTTAGACTATAAACAAATTAAAGAATTAACATATTTGGCTATACAGTATAAAAACATTGAAGCCTTGATGGGATTACTCAAATCTAATGTATATGCTGCGACTGATGCTTTAGATACTGAAGAAGGAATCAAATTCTTTTCAGAAAAAGGTACCGAAGCCGGTGATTTTATGCCAGAGGTCTATTTTTTCATAAGACGTCCTATTTCAGAAAAATATAAATCAATATTTAGACGTTTGGCCCGCCAAAGTATTTTAAAGTTGTCTTTAAAAATAACAAGTAAAGGAATACGAGGACAATTCAAGAAGAGTGTTCCCTGTTATAAAATTAGTATGCCAGAATTCAGTATTGATGAAACAATTCAGCATAATCCTTTAAAAATTTTTAACAAGAATTTAAATTATAAAGATATATATGGAATTGAAAGAAAAAGACAAAAAAGAAAGGTAGTTTTAATATTAGATACGAGCGGAAGTATGTATGGTAAACTTTTATTAAATGCAGCTCTTACAACATCAGTTTTAGCTTATAATATGGAAAAAGAAGACTATGCGATAGTTTTATTTAATTCTACAGTAATGGTTATGAAAAAAATTAATCAGAAAAAACCTATAGCCACAATTATAGATGATATTTTAGATTCTGAAGCATCTGGCTTTACTAATATATCTATCGGTTTGGAAAAGGGATTAAAAGAATTAAATAAAATGAAAGAAAATAGAAAAAGTCGATTTGGTATTTTAATTACTGATGGAAATTATAATCGTGGAACTGATCCTATTATATTAGCAAAAACCTTTCCTAAACTCCACGTAATAGGAATGCCAGCAGAAAATGATGCTGATCAGGGTATTAATACGTGTCGAGAAATTGCTAATGCAGGAAAAGGAAAATTTTACGCTGTAAATGATTATAAAGAAATTCCACGAGCCTTGATGGAATTACTTTCTCAAACGTGAGAATAATCTTTAGTTACAATTCTGATGTATTTAATTTTTTATATCATTTTACCATACAAAAAAATTTTTAGTTATTTCTATCCTATTTATAATAATAGATTTAATTATGATGAATTAGTATCATTATATAATAATCCAATGAATTTTTTCAAACTCCAATTGAATTAAAAATTAAAATAAAAATGTGAAATACCCTTGGCTTTTGATGAAGAAGAAAAACCTGCTTATGTATTTAAAATATGCCTAATTGGTAGTGGGGCAGTCGGAAAAACTTGCATAGCACGAAGATTATGTTTTGATACATTTGATGCGAATACGCAGTTAACCATTGGAATAGACTTTTATACATATGATATCCCAATCTTAGTAAGAGGTGAAGAAACATTTGTAAGACACACAATCTGGGACTTCGGAGGACAAGAACAGTTTAGAAAGCTATTTAATTATTATATTGATGGAGCTAACGGTATTTTCTTAGTTTTTGATTTATCTAAAATAGAAACTTTAGTGAAATTAGATTGGTGGATTGAACAATTAGAAGAACATAAATTAAAGAATCGCCCAAAAATCTTAATTGGAACTAAACTGGACATTATTAATAGTGGTGAAAAAAAACATAAGATTGATGACTTAGTTATTGAACAATTTCTCAATAAACATGATGAAAAAGATTTTGTGAAGACTTCCTCAAAGGAAAATATAAATATTAAGCAAAGTTTTGAAAAAATGACTATTAAAATCCTGGAAGCTCACGGATTAGTTTATGATAAATTAATTTAATCTTTAATTAGGAATTCTTCAGGTATTTCCTGCTCATAACCTGCTTTCTTAAATTTTTGTCCGTTTTCAGCGTATAAATTAGTACTCCATTCATTTAATTTGTTATTACGATAATTTTTCTTTTTTATTGCCGGAATCCCTGCATATAAACAAAAATCTTCTGTGATATCACGTAAAACAGAACCTCCAGCTAAGGTAGAACCTTTGCCAAGTTTAGATCCCATTAAAACAGTAGCATTTATTCCAACCATTGAAAAATCTTCTATAACGCAAGGACCATGACACATACATGAATGTCCTAACCTTACATTGCTTCCAATTGTACACACTTCATTTGGTCTCGAATGTATCACAACGTTTTCTTGGATACTTGTTTTTTCACCTACTATAATTTTTCCCCAATCTCCACGAAGTTTCGCCCCAAACCATATATTCGTATAGGCCCCAATTTCTACATCTCCAATTATTACAACATCCGGAGCAATAAAAGCAGATGGATGAATTTTAGGAATAGTTCCATTGTATGGGCTTTCAATTATCATTATTTTAGAGTTCGAAATAAATTTATCTATATTATATTATGTATAGTTGATAAAGCTTATCTTCATATCAAATAATATTTTAATTTTCCCATGAAATTCCCGCCTAAGCAAATTTAGAAAAAAATGTATATCCTTATATCACGTAAAAATAAAAATATAGCCACTATATATAAAACAATATTAATTAATAGTTCATAGCTTACTTCCTTAATTAGGGATAACTTTTCAACATATACTTATATATAATAATGGTGTATTTCAATTGCAAAAAAAGATACCTGATTTCTTATCTGAATTAAAAACTGCCCAACGATTAATTCGTATGACAATTGTGGGAGATGGAGCAGTAGGAAAAACTACATTAGTTCAAGCTCTGCTAAAAAAAACTAAAGACAGTAACCATAATAACTCAAATGGTATATTTTTAGAGGAAAAAAAAATAAACCGTACACCTTTTATGGAAATTGAATCTTGGAGTTATAAAGATTTAGTTTTTCAATGTTATGATTTAGCAGGACAAAGAACACCTGGTATGCATCCATTGGATCTCTTAAAGCATCAGGTTCTCAAATACATTGATATTTTTATTTTTGTCTTTTCATTAGATAGATACGAATCATTTGAAAATCTTAACAATTGGCTCCGAGTAATGAACGTAGAATATAACATTGAAGATCACCGTCCCGGTTTTATTTTAGTGGGTAATAAAGTAGATTTAGAAAGAAACGTTTCAAGAGAATTAATCCAAACTCTAGTAGGTGAAGATAGATTTTTCCATACTTATGTAGAAACGAGTTCCATATACGGAATTGGAATAGAAGAAATATTGGATAAAATCGTCAACATTGGCTTAGAACGTTTAAATTTAAGTCATTAGGAAGACCCTATTTACTTTAATTTATTCTCATCTACAAAAAAAAATAGATGAGGAGGAGAAATGACCGAAGTTAATTGTAAAATATGTAATGAAATAATACAATTTGATCTTAATAATCCTGACACTTACTTACATAAAACCGAATCAGGAAATCCTATGATTGGAAAATTATTTACCCTCAGACTAGGTCATTTTACTGAGGCAGGCTCTTCTCATATAAATGTTGTTGTTATTGATGAGAATGGGGAATATCGTGCTCATAAGGATTATTATGAAGAAAAACTCAGTATTAAAGGAGCACCAGATGCTTGGAATAAACTTCATCGCTATATTCCATTAGAACTTAGAATATACTTACCTTTGGCAACTGAAGACGATAAAACTATTCTAGTTACAATACCAGAACCACTAAATAAAAGACCACATGAATGGTATGATTGTTTAATTGCTTTATGGCAAAAAAATCCTGATAACCAATTAATCACATTCCTAGCAGTAAAATGGGGTTTTATAATTGGAAAAGGGAAAGAACTTATTAAATATACATATAAACCTACTTCTTGGAGTTATCCAATATATCTACGTTTGCAAGCAAGGTTTTCACCTTCCTCAGAACTAATTCAAATAGCTAAAAGAATAGATTTCACATCTGCTCCATTAATTATTCAATTAGAGGAAGCAGTAGCAAAATCTGAAGTTTTTCTTAGATTAAGTGCCTATGAATTATTAGAGGAATTATATGATAATTGTCAAAAGAAGTGGGGGGACCAAACTTCTATAGAAGTGAAAACAGGACTAATGTTTTTACAGGGGTATTATGGATTTAGATTATATTTTCTCGGAAAGATAAATGAGGCATTAGAAGTCATAGAACCTGTTTTTAATTTTGGACAAATTTTAGGAAACCGAGAAATTATAATGGTTGTTGGAAATTTCTATGCTGCTGTCAATCAATCTAGTGGAGATTTAGAAAAAGCTTTAAATATTTTTGAAATTGTATTAAAAGTTAGTGAAGAGATGGGAGATGAACGGACCAAGGCAGTAATTTCATCAAATATGTCCGTTATTGAATCTAAACAAGGTTTATATGATAAAGCTCTAAAACGTCAAAAAACAATATTGGAATTGCCCATTGTCCAAGAAGAATTTTTTATAAGAAGTTCTTTAATGAGTATCATAGCTGAAACACTTTTTATTTCTGAAAAATATGATGAATCTCAAGAATTATGTAAAAAAGTTCTTGCAGAAGAAAATTTACCTACGTATTATAAACTCGATCTTCTTTCCACTCTTAAAAGAATTGCTGGTAAAACTGATTCTCTTGAATTAATAGATTTTGTCAAAAATAACATGCCTGACGATCCAGACTTCTTAGAATCACCGGTAGGTGATATTTTTAGACATGATCTGGAAGCTATAGAAGCAGAATTAAAGGGTAATTGGTCAAGTTTGATTGAACATTTGAATGAAGAAAGACATATTATGTTTAAGAACCAGTCTGTTGAGGATGCTAGTGATATTGAAATTAGACTTGCTGAAGGTTATTTTAAATATTTTCAAGAGACAAAAAATCTTGAACATTTAAATCATGCTTATAACCATTTAGATCTTGCTAAGACTATTGCGATTGAAAATCAAAGTTATTTAGATCTCTGCAGACTTGTTATATTAAAAGGATTGCTAGCAGCTGAAAGTAAATTATCAGAACAAGCCAAATTATTTTTCGAAGAAGCATTAAGAACAGCTCGTGATTTTAATTTATCTGGTTTAGAAAATGAAATAAATATCAATCTAGAACAATTAAGTAGTGGAACAATTGAAAAATCCGCAGATTCGGTATTGCGAAGGATGTTTCAAAGATTAACGTTTCGAAAGTCTGAAGAGAAAAAAGCTACAAAGAAAAGCATAATTTATAACATGTTTATAGGTACAAAAGATTCTGCTTGGGAAATAATCCTTCAAAATGAGAAGAGTGGTACACCTCAAGATACCAATTATCTTATTGGAATTCATGATATGTGGAATAGTGTAAAGAAAGAAATGTTACAACAACAAGTTAATTATTTCACAGTGAGCCGAGGCGCGATATTAATAGAAAACTCTGTTCATTTTCAATTAATCGCCCTTTGTGATCAATTAGATTATTTAACTAGGTTAACAATTCAGAATCTCTTACCCGAATTGGAGGATTTCTCTTTCAGACATATTCCTGAAGAATTAGAAGAAAAAGTAATAAAAATACTTAGTAAGGACATTGGAAAATTCATTAAAGTAGAATAGCTTCAGATATCGCTTTTTCAATTCTTAAATCTATCTCTTTAGTAGGTTTTTTGACACAACTTATTTTTATTACAGCTTGGATTTCAGTTGGGTTTAAAATCTTTGTAATATCTTTACATATTTTTGGAGGGCCATTTTTGGTGGAGCCTGTGGCAAAAACGATAAGTTTTTTTCCTCTTAGATTAAAATTAGCAATTTTTAACAAAAATTCTCTGAATTCTTTCGCGATATTATAATAATGCGTAGGTGAACCAAAACCTAAAATGTCAAAAGCTTTAATTGAATCAAAATTCTTAAAATTTATATCTTGATAAAACTCGACATTTATGTTCAGAAATTCTAACCGTTCTTTAATTTTTTCAGCTAATAATTTAGTGTTTCCAGAACGAGTATGATATACTATAACTGCTTTTATTATTATAATCTCTCCTCTTTGGAATCCTATAGAGATTCTGTTTTTCTACTTTAAAAAATTTTCTTATTTCTATATTATTTTAAGTAAAAATCCTTGTAATATCCAAATAGAAAATGATCTATACTTTTAGAAAATAACTGAAAAATTTTTTTTATTGGTGTTATTTACTAAATTAAATTAGATTAATAATACTATGGACGTATTTACACACTCAGTCTTTGGTGCCTTATTGTATATACTCTTTTTAAGAGAGCTAACTTCTGATTATCTTTCAATAGCTATTTTTTTCGTGCTCTTACCAGATTTAGATATTATTTTAATACCCTTGAGAAAAATTGTTAGGTCAAAATATCTCGAACATCGTGGAGGATCTCACTCGTATGTTATGGGGATAATGATATCTTTGTTTTTAAGCATATTTTACTCAGTTTTTAGTTCTAAATCATTTTTTATAACATGGATAATAGGAGCCGTGTTTTATGGATTGCATGTCTCCATGGATTTACTCACAACTACAAAAATTCCATACTTATATCCTCTTTCTAAAAAAGAACATTGTTTTTATGTTGAAAAGGCAGGAAGTTTTTTCACAATGTTAAATTCAGTAATACTACTTTTATTATTGGGCTTTTTATTTCATAATTCAGTAGACATTATAATTATCCGAGTTGTTCTAAACATATATACGTTTTTTTTCATGTTATATTACATCTATCGAATTATTTCAAAAATATGGTTCTCTTCAAATCTTGAGAATAACCAAAAATATCTTCCTGGGGTACTGCCTTTCTCTTATTATATTTATAATTATGAAATTGATGAGAATAAAGTTTCCTCAAAGATTGAAAGGAAATCTCATTTCTCAAGAGTAAAGGAGACTAAAAATTCTGAGATTATCTTAAATAATGAAGAAAAGACTCTTTTCGAAGTAGCTATAGAATTTGTAAAAAAGAATTATTATTATGCAAAATGGACTTTATTTCCAATTTTTATAAAGAATGATGGGATTTTTTCAGTTAGATTTTTCTTTTTAGAAACAATGATGCACAAAAGAACTGCTTATATCCAATTTAATTTTGCTATACCTACTAACCAATTAATTAATTATAATAGAGGTTCTGGAAAGATACAAAGCTAAGACAATTTGTTAGTCTCCAGTAGGTTTAATAGTTTTTTTTTCGATTAATAGAACAGAAGTACGAGATGGAGCTCTTGTTCGATGCATCATGCCCTTTGGAACCGTAAAACCTTGGTTGACCTTTAAATTAACTGTTTTATCTTCCAAGTCAATTAAGAGATTTCCTTCTAAAACAAAAAAGAACTCATCTTCCTTTTCATGTTTATGCCAATGAAATTCTCCTTCGATGACCGCAAGTCGAATGATAGAATCGTTAACTTCACATAGAGACAAATTTTGCCACTTTTTAGAGCAATTCGCGATCAAAATTGGTACATCAATAATTTCCAATGGTTTAAATTTCACTTCAAGATCAATTGCATATTTATTATAATCACTCATCTTCATTCATCTATATTCAAAAGATAAAACTCTGATATTAATTCTTCAGTATAATTATTAAAAATTTAAACTCTTTTATCTTTTTTATAATATAAGAAATTAATTTATTTTAAAGCTAATTCTAATTTAAAGAGATAACAGAGTGGTAAGACCCCCGACAGAAAAAAATATTTGTCTTCGATGTAAAGGTGCTCGTTTATTATGTGGGAAAAAGACATGCCCAATCTTATTGAAAAAGTCTGTAATGAAATCTTTGGTCCCCTTTGAATTAGATAAAACAAGAAGAAATGTCGAAATCTTTGGTGCTAGCCCACCTGGTTTTTTTGTAGGGCGTTTTAATTATCCAAATGTCTATCTTGGCCCATTAATACCATTTCAAGAGTTTGAAACAGGTTTAGACATATCAGATTACCATATTTTAGATGCTCCTGAATTATGGTATGGTAAAAATATGGTTGATGTTATTCGTTATAGAAGTAGTCTAGTGAGAAGTAATTTCAAAACTAATGTGTTCATAGGGCGAAAATCAAGAAAAAACACTCCCTCATTGAAAACTCAAAAACTTTTGGAAACTTCGCAGGAATTGTCAATGGCTGCTCGTCCCGTAGATACTGAAACAAAACTGGAAAGAATGAACCTTAGAATGATGATGGATAATCACGCATTACCTATGGGACCGACAGGAATGACCGAAAAGATTGAAATCACTGAAAATACAAAAGTCCATCCCCAGGTGGATTATTGTGTTTCAGATACAGATTTGGGTGCAGCTGAAGCTGTTTCAGAGCATCTTTATTTTAAAGGGAACGTTCCTGAATCAACAATTAAAAGAGTCTTTTCAGCAGGTTTACTTGGTGAGAAAAAACGGCGTAGAATCGTACCGACAAGATGGACTATAACAGCTGTGGATGATATAATCTCAAAGGCACTAATTAAAGAAATCAAGAAATTTCCAGAAATAAATAATTACCAGATCTTTGAAGCCACTTATTTAGATAATCATTTTAAAATTCTCCTTTTTCCTGGAAAGTTTATTTATGAGATGAATGAAGTATGGGCTCCGAATACTCTATGGAACATTTCGCTTGACGGTAGGAATCGTGATTTGAAGCCTCAGATTATGACTGATTTTGAATTTTATGGAGGTAGGAAATCTTATGCAAGCAATATCACTGGAGCTTATTATGCAGCAAGAAAGTCAGTATGTGAATACTTATACAAAATTAAGAGACAGGCTAGAGTTCTTGTATTTAGAGAAGTTTCTGGAGGATATGTTGTACCATTGGGAGTATGGGTTATAAGAGAAACCGTAAACAATGCAATGTGGACAAGTGATCCTGTAATTCTAGATAATTTTGATGATTCTATAAACACTATGGCTAATGGATTCATGGTCGATTATAAATATTGGAAAGCAAGTAGTAAATTAATTAACTTTATCAAAACTCAAAAGACATTAGATACATTTCTATAAGCCTATAATTTAAAAAAATTCAGTTTTTAAATTATTAAACCTATTTTAACTTAATCGAAGAAATCTTG
>JBHLLI010000108.1:0-13873 GCA_048885765.1 Candidatus Hermodarchaeota archaeon | reverse complement strand
TTTACTCATTATTCAAATTCCCAAGACTATGATTCTTTGTTATTTGGGTGTCCCAATATTATTCAAAATCTTTCGAAATCAATGCGAAGGAAGGTGCATGGAAAGTGGCAGTATCAAAAAATACAACCGGCTTTCATAAATCTACAACAAAATTTATCAAATCTACGTATTTCACTATTTCAGTTAGTCGATATAGGGATTTTAATTGGTTCAGATTATTTTCCAGGTATATCTGGATTCGGACCAAAAAAAGCTTTAGCTCTTATTAGAAAATATAAATCGCTTGAGACTCTTATTCTGAAAGAGTACAATAATTACGATTTCCATGGATTAAATCCAGATATTATAAAAAATGTGAGAAAGATCTTCTTATTTCCTGATGTTAATGAAAGGATCGATAATCTAATTTGGAATCCACCTAATAAATCAAGAATCTTTAATTTAATGTGTGAAGAACACCATTTAAATAAAGAACGTGTAGAAAATAATATTGAGAAATTTAAAAGGAATTATGAGATATGTAGAGATTATTTCCTTAACCAAAAAGAACAATCAAAAACAGTCCAAATTACTTTAGATAATCTTTTATGATTTTTTCCTTTAAAAATTAAATTCCTATAGAGCAAATTCCTATTTTTTATTTAAATAAACTCAATATAATGATAAAATAAGAATTATATGGAATTTTGAGGAAATCATGAGTCAGACTCTAAAGAAGTCCACCATAAAAGCGCATGATATAGATGAGTATTACGCAAAATATTTTAAAGATCCGAAGGCTTTTCACCCTATTGTATTGGATTATTTGTTCCGTAACGTTACATTTGCATCTAATAATGATAGAATAAGAGCAATAACAGCTTCTGAATATAACCAGATATGTGAAGCTACAAATGTTCCACAGATTATAGTTCATCGAATTATTTCTTGTTTTTTAGTGGATTTAATTAGAGTTAGGAAATTCTTTAAAGAAAATGCAAAAGTTTTTTCTTCTCGGCATCAAGCTCGAAAAGTTCGCATTTATCTGCATAAACTTCATAGATTAGCTCCTGTATTTGACTATAAAAGAGCTAGAGAAAATGCGAGAAGATTAGAAATTAAATTAAGTCAATTATGTTTTAGACCACAAATCATGACACAGGTTGCTATCGTGATCTTTATAACTGATCTCCTGGACAAGCGCTCACGAGTTCATTATAAAATAATTCAATCTAACCTAAGGACTTTTTGTAATTGCTCTGCTTATGCTTTTCATAGAACCCGCAATAAATTAGGATTAACAGCAACATATATAAGAAATTTGAGGATTAATTAAATAAAATCCTTTTTCTGCTCTTACTTTTTGATTTTTTCTTTATAAAGAATCTCTATAAGAGATTATAGAATTATTAATTATTTGAAAGAAGTGAAAAAAAATTTCATTTGAAGATGAAAATTTGGAAGAATTAACTTCAATTGGAAGAAGAGGATTTAACGTCTGTCTACACCATTCAAACAGAATCGGTATTGTTCTTACTGATGATAGGTCTTTTTATAATTGGAATTGTAGTAGAAGTACTAATGAAAAAAATACAAGAGTTCTAAATCATAATCTTAATTCTCCATTTGAAGTTAATAACAGGCAGAGAAATTTCCCATATATTTATGAATAATACAAAAGGTTTGAAAAAATATGGTAGAAAGAGCTGAAGAGATTTATCAGGCCCTATTGGACGCGGGAATAAGTGAAAATGAAATCAATGAACATATAATTGAAAAGGAATCCGAGTTCCAAGGATTCATGACGAAACCGGCGATATTATATTTAATTGCTAAGGAGTATGGGATCAATGTAGATTCTACAGAGAATAGAGAGATTTTAAATCATATAACGGAAGATATTATAGACTATAATGATTTTGCTATATCGATCTCTTCTGTTGTGGAAAATATGAGAAATATTGTAATTGCTGGGAAGTTGGAAACAACATACCGAGTTAGAGACTTTGTCAAAAAAGATGGCACTCCCGGACGCGTTGGTTCATTTAAAATCTGTGATAATTCTGATTGCATAAAAGTGGTATTATGGAATGAAAATGTTCCAATAATGGAAAATGACCTCTTTAAGAAGGGAGAGATAATTCAAATTATTGGAGGATATTCAAAGAAAGGAAGAGATGGGGTGCTAGAACTCCATTTAGGAAGACAAGGTAAAATTGTTTTAGCTCCTGATAATGTCAGTCTTCTTGAAATTGGAGATAAAGAAGTCTCAGGGGATAAGGCCGTAGAGCTTTCAAACGAGAATGTAGAGCAAGACACAAAAAAGAATTCCACGTATAAAATTCAGGAGCTTTACGAAAAAGAAGGATTTATAAGGTTCATAACTGGAAAGATAAAACTTGAGTTATTTAAGGAATTAACACTAAAAAATGGTGACAAATCATTTTTGTTAAAATTAATACTCACAGATGAGTCTGCCTCGATAAAAGTAAATATTTGGGGGATTCAAGCTGTCGAATGTTTAAAATTGATAAGTGATGGAATTAATGTTAAACTTTCAAATGTGATTATTAAGGAAAATTCATATTCAAATGAGAAAGAGCTAAATTTCACTAAAAATTCTAAGCTACTAATTATCTAGTTTAAAAATATTTTATAACTATAAAATTTATTAACAAAATCTAATATGTTAATGTAAGATTAAAAGGGGTATTTATTTCTTGCAGAGACATAAATTAATTTTTAGAATAGTTATATTATTTCTTATTATTCCTTCTCTTAGTGCTTTGACTACCCCAAATTATTCTAATTTTTCTCAAAACAATGGACTAACAACAAGCTATCCAGCAGAAGAATTTATATCTACCATTGGGTATAATGTTTTCACAGGTACAGAAGAAATCGAGTACTTTAGTAATACCTATGATGAGCATCCTATTCAAAATATCGTCCCTCCTTATTTAGGTGATTCTAAAGATGAGGATAAATTGGAGGAAAAGCCTCAAATGTCGTTTGCTTTTCCTCCTGATAATAGGACAAGAATAACTGATACTTCTATATATCCATGGAGTACAATTGTTAAATTAGAAATCAGAGCTGCGGATAATTCATTATTTATTGGTTCTGGCGCTATGTTAGATGCATACCACGTCTTAACATGCGGTCATTGTGTATATATTCATGATAATGGTGGGTGGGCTAGTCAAGTAAGAGTTATTCCAGGAAAAGCAGGTGCATCAAGACCATTTGGAGTGGCTTACGCTACTTATTACCGAACATACGACGAGTGGATTCTAAGTGAAATGCCGGAACATGATTGGGCTGTTATCACACTTGATCGCACCATTGGTAATCAAACAGGCTGGATGGGTAGAAGGACAGCTTTTTGGACAGATCCTATTTATACAGGAACCCTGCATATTGCAGGATATCCTGCAGATTTAGATAATGGAGAGTATATGTATTATGATTCAGATGTTGGTGATCGTGCAAGTAATTTTAATCATTGGTATTGGATGGATACTGCCGGAGGCCAGAGTGGAGGTCCTGTGTGGCAAGAAGTAAATGGAAGCTACTATATTTTAACAGTCAATGCATATGAATATGAATTTGGAGCAGATGCAAATTTTGGGACACGTCTAAATCAAGATAAATTTGATCAGATAAATTTTTGGATAGGAGCAGATACGCCTCCTAGTAATCCTAACGGATTGGATTTTACCACTATTATTATTATAATAGCTATTGTCGGACTAGCGGTGATAGTTCTTAGTATAATAATAGCATCAAGAAGATCTCGTCCTAAATTAGAATTAGTACAACCATATGAGCAAGATTCCACTCCATATAACTCAGAGAGTGTTCCTTTGTTCACGCCCCACCTTTACTCTCAAAATCTTGGAATTTGTCCAAATTGTGGAAAAGAATTTTATCGAGATGCTCAAAAGTTCTGTTCAAGTTGTGGGTATGATCTCAATATTGAATCAGGGTATAATGGGGATTCTTAGATATCTAAAAGAGCTAATTTCAAAAAAATTTTATATTCTATATCTTTTGGTTTGTTCTCTTAATTTTTTCTTTAAATATACATCTTATTATTTTCATCTAACAAAATTACAATTTAAAGGAAAAAATATGACATTAACTCATATACCAAAGGTTTTATACCAAAATAAAATAACTGAAGTGTTGGACGATATCAGATATAACTATGGTAAATTAACTAGAAAGGGGTACATTTATGGGCTTATAGCAATCGATCAAGACGCAAAAATCATTGCTATTGACTCCCGATTCGATAGAAAGCTTAATTATTGGGATTTGAGTTCTATTGGAGCTGCTCTATATGGCGTTGCACGGCAAGGGCAGGATTTTTTTGAAACTGAATCCTTAGAACGTGCTACAATAATTTATAGCGATATGAGATTATTTGTGAAAGCAATCGGAAATATAGAACTTCAGAAAAAAGGTAAACGAGATATTCTTATAGTTCTTTTAACTGATAACGAAGTAAATTTGGGAGTAATGATCCTACAGATGAGTAAATTTGCTCAGACTATTAGAGAAGAAATTGAAAAAAATGACCATATGAAAAATGTCTTGAAAATGCCGGAGAAGGACATTAAAGAACATATCAAGGAATTAAAGAAACAAATATTCAAAGACAAAATTGGTACAATTTCCTAGTATTTAGTGATTCAGGTGATTGTATGGAACTAGAACACAAAAATATAGGAAAACTAAAAGTGGAAGTAAGTGAAGATTTTGATTTTAATGATTCAGAAAACATGATCCAATTTAAAATAGTATATTGGGGACCTGGTGAAAGTGGAAAGACTACTAACTTCTATAGATTACGTGAAAAATTTGATTTAATCAAATTGACAAGGGGTTATTCAATAGAAACTACTGAAGGTAGAACTTTATGGGAGGATTCATTATATTTATTGTTTAAATTCACATTACACGATGTCCGATTTAATATAATATGCCATGTGGTAACTTGTACTGGACAAGAAAGATTCCTTTCCACACGTGAATATGTCTTAGATGGTGCTGATGGTATTATGTTTATCGGTGATTCAGATCCAGAAAAAATAGAGCAAAATAAGAGAAGTTTTCGAGAGTTAGTTAGTTTTGCTAAGCCTAAAAAGATACCTTATCTAATTCAATTAAATAAAAGAGACTTAGATAATGCCCTTCCTGTTAGAGACTTTAAACTTCAATTAGGTTTACCCCTTCAAGAATCCTATCCAGATGGATCATTGGTTGTCTACCCCGCAGAAGCCCTCCAAGGAAAAAATGTTATTGAATGTTTTAAGGATTTAATACTTCAAGTTATTTTCAATTATTTTAAAGAATAGATTAATAATTGTTTTTTAAAATTCTGAGGAGATTTTATGGATACAGATTCAGATTTTATAAGACCAGAATTTCTCAACATTATTTTTTTTCAACAGAAGAATCTAGTCTTTTTTCCATATGTTGATTTAAAACATTTACATGGATTAGAAAAATTTACTGTTGGATATAATGTAGTTGACCTTGAATCTACTGCTCTACACAATCTTAAAGAGATCTTGGAATTTGAGAACACTAATTCATATTCACAAAATCCTACCCTATATTTTATTTATAATGTCGATAGAGATAAAGTGAAAGAAATAATGGAGTTAGATGGAATTCGTTGCATAATAAATTCAAATGAAAATATTAGTAATTTAGCTAATGGAAGCAGCTTTATTTTCTATAACAAGAAAAATAATCAGTTTTTGAACTATGAACTTACTAATTCTGATCTAGAATTCGAAAATTCCCTTATTTCAAATTCTCAAGATGAGATCATATTACAAGAAAATATTCAAAAAATAAAAATTGTCGCAACTCGAATTTTCAAAGAATTAAATCAATCTGGCACTTTAGATAATTTACCAGATATCCTTAGTGAATATGATAACCAATATTGGAATTCGATATTGGATTTCACAAGTCGTTATTACGATATAAATATTCCAGATGTTTCTGCTATAAAATTTAAACCTCGAAAAAAATCGAAAGATTTTACAGAGGAATATGGGATACTTGTTTCAACAAATCGAGCCCTTGGTAAGGAATTTATCCAATTATTACATGATTATAGAAGTAAGAAAGTAAATCCCGCTCATTTAGAATTGGAGGAGTTATACAATCCTCAGAAGCTTTATAATTATCTAAGGAACCATCATTGGAAAGAAGGAATTCCGAGAGATTTCATTGATGAATGGTATCAGATGAATCATTCGAATTACACATTAACAGAACGAGATCAAGAAGAATTTAATCTGATATTTAGAAAATTAAGCTTGGAAAATTCTAAATTATCAGAAGAAGATAAAGTTTTCCTCACACAAAAAAAAAAGACTCAGGAAATTGAGCAATTACCCTCTTTACATCAAAATTGGATACAATTTAAACAGTGGATATTAAAAAAAGTAGATTGTATTGAAGTTCAAACAAATAATCTATTAAATTTAAAACAAAACTCATTTTTAGATATTGGACCTTATTTATTACAAGAATTTGCTGAAATACTCCAGATGTGTGGATTTTCTAACCATATTTTTAAACAGAAGATACAAAATCAAAAGAAGCTTTCTAAAAATAATGAGTTATTAATTGTAGACATTACTAATATCTTGAATGGTGATAAAGATGAGAATGGAGCTATAAAAACTGGTAATATTTTAATTGTTAATAAGGATTTAAAGTCGCGTGGATATGATCCTATCATGATTGCAGATGCAAATATGCGACATTTCATTTTGGATGACCCTCAGTTGTATGAGAAAATACTTAAAGAAAAATTTATAATTCAAGCACCTGCAGGAAGAGAAGCTGACGAATATGTATTAGATATGGCAAAGAAATGGAATTGTAATTTTCTTACAAATGATATGTATAAGCAATATTGGAAAGAATTTGGTAGAGAATGGATTTTTGAACACCGACTTACAGGAATTCTGTATAATGGTGAATTAAGTATAAGATAATATTTATACCATTTGTGAATAAAAATCAAAATAAGTATAATAATTAATACTAGGAAATTATTTAATAGAGTAATATATTTATTTTCTCTTAAAGAAGCTTATTATTTTTTTTAAACGATATGAATATATGGGTATTAGATTCTGAATCTGGAACTAAATTACTATACAAATCATTTTTGAAAACAGATGCCGATGAAGATATCGTTTCTGGATTTTTAACGGCTTTTTACCATTTTTCTATGATAGAATTTCAAGAATCATTGGATTCTATAGAAATGGGTGGATTGAGATGGGTTTATATATTAGAAGATAATTATAAACTACTCTTTGTCGCTGCGGATACAAAAGATACCAAAACTGAGTTTATACTTGCTAGACTTAATGTAATAAGGAATGCTTTTATAAAACAATTCGATTCGATATGGGAAAAAAGAGGTCATAATTGGGATGGAGATATCAATATTTTCCTTCCTTTCCTTAATGAGATCGAAGATTATCATGATCAATGGGAAGAATTCGAAGATCTAGCAAAAACTGCTGATTTTTTTGATATACTAGGCGTATTTCAAAAAATTCTAATAATGCTTAGAAATGTAATTGAAAACAAAATGTATAGCAAATCAAAAACTACTATTCTTATTAAAATAGAAAATATGTATAAAGCTCTCACTATCAAAAAGGAATTTAAGGACACCCCTGCGCTTAAGAATATTATTTTTACTAAGGAATCTTGGTTTAATCTAATAGATATAAATCTTATTAAAAGTGACCAAAATTTAGTTATTAAAAATCTAAAATCCCTTGTTTCTGGAATTGTAAATACATTAAAAGAAGTAAAAGGCAAAAATGTTTGTTTTAAATACTTCAGTGAAGAAAACGTTTATGCGTATATCTTCAATAATATGAAATTATTAAAGGATTTAAAACTAGATCTGTTCTTATTAGAAAATTTTCTGCTCTTGTAACTTTTAGATTTAATCATAATCTTCATCAATTCCCTTTCATTATTAAATTGGAATTTGATTAAAGGAGGCTCCTGCCAAAAAGCCTCAATATAAGGCCCAAAATTTTCAAAAGGCAGAGTAGGTTATTCCTATGTGTAATAAATTACACAACCAAAAGACAAAAATCCAGGGGATTGACAGGAGCCATATTTAAATGTCCAAGTCTTTTGATGACATTTCTATTTATTACATATAAACCAGTTAAGTAATATAAATATTATAGGTATAAATCAGTTTTCTAGATCATAATATAACTTACTTTAATCCCGAACTTTGACATTCTATTAAATAGGATTTTAATTAAATAGAAAGGTTCCTAATTAATCCTATCACAATTTTATGATGTTTTAGGAAAATGATGGAAAATGTATTAGAGGAAACTGATTTAGCGCCCTCAGATGATACAGTTTATATAGAAATAAGCACACTTAGAAACTTTATTAAGGATGTGTTCATCAAGTTAGACGTTCCAGAAGGTCATGCGGAAATTATAGCCAAAGTTCTTATATCATCGGATTTAAGAGGAATTGATTCACACGGTGTTCAAAGATTAAAAATGTATTATGATAGAATTAGAGAGGGAATATATAATCCAAAAACTAAGATAAAGATCATTAGAGACGATAAAACCACAGCAGTTTTAGATGGAGGTTGTGGAATGGGGCATGTCGTGGCATATTTGGCAATGAGATTAGCAATTGAAAAAGCAAAAAAATATGGCCTTGGAGCAGTTGCCGTGAGAAATTCTACTCATTTTGGTATTGCGGGTTATTACTCTTCGATGGCAATACAAGAAGGGATGATTGGATTTGTAACTACGAATACTAGACCAGCCGTTCCCCCTACTTTTGGAATTGAACCTATGTTAGGTACGAATCCTTTAACCTATGGAGCTCCTACTGATGAGGATTTTCCATTCTTAATTGATTGTGCTACATCTATTATACAACGAGGGAAAGTTGAGGTTTATAACAGATTACATAAAAGACTACCTGATGGATTAATTATTTCTTCTAATGGAAATTCCAAAAATGATCCTGATATTGTCTTAAATAAATTAGTTAATCGTTCTGCAGCATTATTACCATTAGGAGGTAAAGGTGAAGAAACTTCAGGTCATAAAGGTTATGGTTATGCTACTTTTGCTGAAATCTTATCTTCTGCATTACAAGATGGAGTATATCTCAAAGATACAGCTGGTGTGATCGAAAACGGTCAAAAACGATTGAAAGTAGGACATTTCTTTTTAGCAATTAATATAAAAAACTTTATTCCTTTAGGGAGGTTTAAGGAAATCTCTGGAAATATAATGCGAGAATTACGAGGTTCTAAAAAAGCTTCAAAAACTGACAGAATTTACACGGCAGGAGAAAAAGAATATTATAATGAAGTAGAAAGGAAAAAAATTGGGATTCCGCTAAATAAAAGTCTACAGAAAGATATTAAAATAATGCAAAGAGAATTAAAGTTGGATAATTATAATTTTCCATTCTAGATTTCTTATTTTTAGAAAAATGTACCTTCCTTCTGGTCTTCTATTGGTTCTGAATGAAGAAAAATCGTGTCTAAATTATCAATACCTAATTCTTCTCTAATATCATCTTCTATTTCGGAAATATAATTATGTATTTCTGAGATATTTAATGAACCATTAAAAAAAATATGAGCCTCTAAGATACAATAATCTAATGTAGCCCAAAATTCCATTCTATGATATCCTTTAACTTGAGGATGTTTCCTTAGGACACTTTCAACAGACTCACTTATTTGCCTTATCATTTCAGGTCCAACATCAGCGCATTTTATTTGTCCTGGTATTAAATCTCTACTATATGGTTGACTTTCTATATGGGTAATAATTCTCGAGATGCGAGGTGCTTGTTTTATTATTTCATCCTCAAAATGGGAACATATTAGGTGAGCTTCAGAAAGGGATAGGCTTTCATCAACAACCACAACTACAGATATAAAATATTGATTTTCAATACTAAAGATGTTAAGATCCTTAAAATTTATAATCTTGGGGTATTCAGATCTCATGGAAAAAATTAAATTTATCAATCCTTCACCTATAGATTTTTCACTTGCAATAGGATTCATTTCTACTATGCATTCAACTTCATATAATGGGAATAACTTCTTACTAAGGCTTCTAATAGACATAATATTTTCATTTGCATGAACAATCGAGATATGATCTTCAACTGAAAGATTAACTTCCAAAAATAAAGTTTTGCCGCTCGTCCTTATTTTTATATCATTTACACCAATTACATGTTCTAAACCAAATATTTTTTGTCGTAATTCTTCGATTATAATTGTACTGAATGGATTCGTGTCAGTGAGTTCATTAATCCCTTTTCTTGCTAAATTAAGTGCCCCTATTATAATCCAAACAGAAAGAACAATACTAAGTATTGGGTCGATAAAAATTACATTAAAATAGGCAAAAATAAAACTCAATAGTACAATTATAGCTCTCATAGAATCTTGGAACAAATTAAGACCTTGTATTTCCAAAGTCAAGCTTTTATGGTGTTTCCCTTTTAATATCAAAAATCTTGAGAAAATTAGATTTACAAAAAATGAAATTATTAACAAAAACAATCCAATTTCAGGATTTTCAACTTGAAAATTAAGTGTAATAATTGTTTGGATTGCATTATAAATCAACACAACATAAATATTAATTAAGATTATCCCTTGAATCAATCCAGAAATTGCATCAATTTTTGAGTGTCCATACATATGTTCATAATCAGCTGGTTTCTGACTATAATAAAGTGAGTATAGGGTAATTGAAACAAATAATATATCGGTTAAAGTATCAGCAGTTTCAGATAAAAAGCTTAAACTCCCGGTAATTAAAACTCCAACTAACTTTAAACATGACTGAAATAAGATTACAACGAGTGTTAAAAAAGCAAATTTTATTTTTACATTCATATGAGTCACTGATTAAAATTATTCGTGTTTATATTTTTTGAGTTTTGGGAAGAATAAATATACATGGTTTTTATAGTGAGTATATTTTTCTCCAAATTTCTTCACCAAATATTTTTCTTCTTTTCTAATAAAAATTCTAACAGATAAATAGTATATTGGGAGGGTTAAAAAGAAAAGCCAACTATTAATCATAAAAAATATTCCGGGTAGTACTCCTAAACCCCAAGATGCATACATAGGATGCCTAACATATGCATAAAATTTTGTAATAACTAATTCTGATGAGTTATGAGCTACGCTTAACATTCTCTCAGAAAGAATAAACACTATCATACCAATTGTTAATAGTACAGATCCAATAATAACCAGAAAATAATAATGTATTGGAATTAGAAAAATGGGATAATATACTGAATTCAAAATTCCAAATAAAACGAAAAGTGGACACATAGTTATGAGTAATTTAGGACCAATTCCTACAAGTGGAAGTTTTTCTTTTGGTATTTCTTTAACTTTATTATTCAATGTATTATCTTCATCAAAGTTATAAGAAATTAAAATAAGCATGTCTATTTATTCTTTGGTTTCAAATAAAAATTTGAGTTTTTTTTATATCTCAAAAAAATTTCGGAAAACAAAACATTAAATCTAGCCTATTAGATTATCCTATTGAAAAGGATGGTATATCATTCTTAGACATTTTAGTAATGATTTTCTAATCTTTATGTCTTTAGTAAAAATTGGACTACTGAAATTATAAGTTAAGCATAATTTTTCCTAAAAATATAGAATAAAAATTAATTTTCTAAGTAGAGAATATCGGAAGTATTGAATAAAAGATGGATGAAAAAAATTCTAACTACATAAACCGTACTTTAAAGAAAGTAGATCCATCAATGGCAAAAATCTTTATGCCTTGGATTCTAAAACATCCAAAAAGTATGTATGCTATGATGAGATTAGCAAAAGCTTATAGAAAATCTCGTAAAATAAGAGGAGAGGAACTTCTTAACGGTCTTAAAGTCCCTCCTTTCTTAATATTAAGTATAACTTCAAATTGTAATCTTAAATGTGCAGGTTGTTACGCTGCTGCAACAGGGACATTATGTAAGCAAAATTCTAAAAACTCTTTAGATTTAGAACAGTGGATTTCAATAATAAAAGAAGCTAAAGAGTTAGGGGTATTCGCATTTATAATAGCGGGTGGAGAACCCTTCTTATTGCCAAATTTATTAAAAATTAGTGAAGAATTTAAAGATAGACTATTTTTAATCTTCACAAATGGAACTATGCTAAGGAATCACGATATTGAAAAACTAAAGAGCCTAAGGAATACAATAATAATGGTAAGTATTGAAGGAGATCAAGATTTAACTGATCAAAGAAGAGGTTCTGGAGTTTATGAAAAAGCCATTAATACTATAAACGAGTTAGATAGTAAGGGTGTTATTAGTGGTATTTCAGCAACTATTAATAGAAAAAATGTCAAGTTTTGGATGGAACCTAAAAATGTTGATGATTTAATTTCTAAAGGAGTACGATTAGCTTTCCTACTAGAGTATATTCCAGTAGATGATGACGTTGAATTAATGCTCACTAATGATGAAAGTAAGAAATTTAGAGAAACCGTATTAGACTATCGGGAAAATAAAGACATATTTCTTATTCATTCTCCTGGAGATGAAGAATACATGGGCGGATGTGTATCAGCAGGGAGGGGATTTGCACATATTACACCATTAGGAGATTTAACACCGTGTCCAGTTTCTAATATTGCAACTCATAATTTAACTAAAAGTTCGTTAAGAGAAGGCTTGAATAGTCAACTATTTAAAGAAATTAGGGAAAATGAAGATTTACTGGAAACCAATGGATCTCCCTGCGCTTTATTTTCACATTTCGAAGAAGTTAATGCTTTAGTAAAAAAAGTAAAAGCATACAGAACAAGTGCATAAAAAATAATAATATTATATTTTTAATTATCTACCAATTCTCCTGTGGCAGTTAGAATAACCTTACCTCCCACAGAGACACTAATTTGCCCTTCCTCGTTTCCTTCTGATCTTAAGTAAAGTAATGAAGGTCTTCCTATTTCATAACCCTGTTCTACTCTAATATCTATACGGTTTTTGTTAAAATATTCATGTTTCACTAAATATGCTGCCAAACATCCATTTCCACTTCCCGTAGCAGGATCTTCAGGAATCCCATGATAATGAGCAAACACACGGACACTCAAATCATTTCCTTTATTTCTAGTTTCAGGGCAAAATATCAAAATAGATTTTGCTTCTATTTTTTCCATCAGGTCAAAACATTTATCAACATCAACTTTAGCTCTTTTTAATGCATCCAATGTCTTTAAAGGCACAATTAGAAAAGGTCCACCTGTAGAAACCTCTTGAATTGGAAATCTGATATCAATATCATTCTCATCCAATTTTAATATCTGAGAAATTGTTTCTGTGTCAAAAAATTTTCCAAAAGTCGGGGGATTTTGTTCCATCCAAATTAAATCTGGCTTTCCAGATTTATATTTAAACAGTACTGGGATTGGTCCAATTTTAAGATTAAGTAGGATTGTTTTAACATTTCCCTTAATCAATTCCTGTTGAATTACAAATGCTGTCCCGAGGGTAGGATGCCCAGCAAAGGGTAATTCAACTTCTGGTGTAAAAATACGAACATCATAATTCTCTTTATCAGTAATAAATGTTGTTTCTGAATAGTTCATCTCTTTTGCTATTTTTTGCATTTCAGCTTCGAAAAGTACTTCCTCACAAATAAAAACTGCGAGTTGATTTCCTTCAAATTTTCGTTCAGCAAATACGTCACACAAAAAAAACTTACATTTTGGCATATAATTACCTCTATATTAATAAAAACCTCAACAATAGTGTTATATATAGTATAAAA
>JBHLLI010000107.1:0-13907 GCA_048885765.1 Candidatus Hermodarchaeota archaeon | reverse complement strand
AATTGTTATGCTGCAGGATTAGGCTCATTTGGCTTATCCGATGGATTTATAAATCCACGTGGAAAAGCAATGAGGTGCGGAAGTATAATAGTTGATTTAAAACTACAATTTAATGCAGTTAATCGCCCAAAGGATCCTTATCAATTTTGCGTTGACTGTGTTGATTGCATTTCTAGATGTCCGGTTAATGCTATAACTTTGGAAAACGGGCATGATAAAATGAAATGTTCTTCACATTTGATAAGTACGATTCCGTTCATAAATCAAAATTATGGGATAGATATTTATGCTTGTGGTCTTTGCCAAGTAGGAGTTTCATGTTCAAATAATATCCCTAATAAAAAGAAATAATAATTAAAAATAATAAGATTAAATATATTTTATATTAAAGAAAGTAGAACACATCTCCATTTTTTTCAATACGGTCAGCAAAATCCTTTTTAACCATTCGTTCCAATATTTCATTTATATTTTTTGATAAATATTCCATTAATTCAGGATTTTGAACAATAATTTCTGTTTTTTTCTTTAAAATATTTGCTGTAAATGCTTTCCCCCTATTTTTTCCTAAGAAGAAATTGATGAACAATTCACATTCTTCGATAAATTTAAAAAGTTCTCTTTTTTTCTCCTTCGATTCACCATCCTTTGATTTTCGATTAGAAAGAACCAATTTAAAGAAAGCACCTATAATTTTCTAGCTGAGTCTTGTTATATTTACTAGAAGTTAGATAAATCTTCCATTGTATTTTGAATAATATAAAAGTAAAGATAAAATAAATTTAGCTATTATAATTCAACTATGAAAATAGTAAGAATAAACGTTGAGAATGAAAAAATTCAAAATGAAGAAATTACTCCCGATTCAAAGTACTTTTTACTTGGTGGAAGAGGATTAAGTTCTCTAATAATTCATGATGAAGTCCCGCCTTTATGTGATCCATTAGGGAAAGAAAATAAATTGATAATAGCAAATGGCTTGTTAGCGGGTTCTCCTTTTCCATGTTCAGCTCGCACATCAGTTGGTGCAAAAAGCCCATTAACTAATGGAATAAAAGAAGCCAACTTAGGAGGAAGACCCGCAATGATGCTTGCGAGACATGGCATTAGAGCTATTGTATTGGAGGATATTTCACCTTCACTAAAACTTATTCTAATAGATGAGGATGGAGTTAAATTAGAACCTGCTGTAGAATATGATAATTTAGGTAATTATGAATTACATTCTAGACTAAAAAACAAATATGGAAGAAATATTGGTATTTATTCCATTGGACCTGCAGGACAATATTTAATGAAATCAGCAACTGTGGGGGCAAATGACTTAGAAGGATATCCAAGTAGACATGCTGCGAGAGGAGGACTAGGAGCTGTTATGGGTTCTAAGAAAATCAAAGCAATTGTAATAAAACCTCCAAAAGCATCAAAAATTAACATTTATGACTTAAAAAAGTTTAGAGAAGTATCAAGTCCATTTGCTAAAGAGCTTGCTCAAACAAAGGAAACATTTTCAACATTTGGCACTCCATTAATGATGAAAGCTATGAGTGGCTACGGAGGAATTCCAACTAAAAATTTTAGAATGGGATCTTATGATAAAATTGATAATATTTCCGGAGAATCGCTTCATGAACTTGTTCTTAAGAGAGGTGGTAAGAAGAGACTTGCATGTTCTCCTACCTGTGTAATTAAATGTTCAAATTTAATTGTCGATAAGGAAGGAAATCATATAACTTCAAGTTTAGAATATGAAACTATGGCATTAAATGGTACAAATTTATTGATTGATAACTTAGATAGTTTAGCGAGGATAGATCACTTATGTGATGATGTAGGTATTGATACTATTGAATTTGGTGGAACTGCAGGCGTTGCGATGGATTGTGGAAAAATTAACTGGGGAGATGCTGAAAAAGTTTTTGAAATTTTAGATAAAGAAATTCGATATAATACCGAAGTCGGACAACTATATGGAAATGGCGTAAAAATAATAGGAGAAAAACTCAATGCCGAAAGAATTCCTCAAGTGAAAGGTCAAGGAATTTCTGCGTATGATAGCAGGGTGTTTAAAGCTATGGGGGTGACTTACGCTACATCACCTATGGGAGCAGACCACACAGCTGGAGCAGCAATCGCCAACCGAGTTCCTAGCCTACATAAAGATTATGGGGAATTAACTAATAATGAGAAAAAACTTGATCTATCTTTTGAATTACAAATATATACAACAATAATGGATTCTATGGGATGTTGCTATTTCATAGGTCCAAGTTATGAAAACATGGAAATTTTATCGGGTGCTATTAATGCAATGTATGATTTAACTCTAACAAGAGAAGATATTATTCAAATTGGTGTTGATGTTATTAAAAATGAACTAGAATTTAACCGGAAAGCAGGAATCAATCAGGATATGAATGATGTACCGAGATTTTTCAGAGAAGAACCCTCAGATCCTGTTAATTTGAACTACACTTTTGACATTGAGGAATTAAAGACTTTTTGGAATAGATTAGATAAACATGAATTTTAATTAATTTATTTATATAATAGAAAAAAATGAGATAAAAATTTATTTTTTCTTATAATGCTGTTGAAATCTTATTTAGAGCAACTCCTACACCAATTATTAATAATGTAAATTTAATAAACAATAATATCCATATAATTAATGAGGATATTAACTATTAAGCACCTAATAATTAAGTATTAAAAATGAACGAAAAATCTGAAAATTGTGAAGGATCTCCATGTCTTTCTGAAGATGCGGCTGATGTATTTGAACTAATTAGTAAAATTAATAAAAAATATGAAAAATTACAACGCAAGAATATTCAAGAACTAAACTTAACCCCTACTCAGCATTTAATCTTGAGAGAATTATGGACGGCTGATGAAAGGCCATTTAAAGAACTAGCAGACACATGTGATTGCACAAGATCGACGATCACAGGAGTAGTTGATACTATGGAAGACCATAAATTAGTAACAAGAGAAAAAAATCCAAAGGATAGAAGAAGTACTCTTGTTAAACTTACGGAAAAAGGTAAAAAGTTAAAAAATGCGACACCACCGATAGAATCAATAGTAAATGGATGTTGTCCAGAAATCAATCAAGAAGAAATAGAAACATTAGGTAAATTATTACTTAAATTATTAAATTCCTTAAAATTATAATTAACTTCTTTAGATTCTGCTTAAATCATTCTAAACACTATTTTTCAAAATAGTTAGGAACTAAATAATAAGGAACGAAACCTTTAAATAGTTAGGTGCCTAACTATCAAACAACTAATGATAATAAAAAAAATTTCTAAAATAGAGGTAAATAAAATGGAAGATAACGATTCAGATTGTTGTGCAGAAAGTACTAAGGAAGAAAAAGAAGATAATGAATCAAAAAGTTCCTGTTGTTAATTTAAAGGAACTTTGATCTAACTTAGATAACATCTCTTTTTTTAATGACAGAAATAAAATATAGCCATGAGCTGAAAAGAAAGTAAAAAAAGTATGAATGTTATTGGAATATCAGGAACACCAAGAAAGAAAGGGAATAGTGAAGTTCTTTTAAGATATGCTCTCAAGCCTTTTGAAAATGAAGGATGGAAAATCAAAACATATCTTTTAAGTGAATTAAAAATCAAACCTTGTAAGGCATGTAACTCATGTCGAGAAACGGGTACATGCATTATTAATGATGATATGCAGGGGATTTATGATGCATTTCGTTGGTGTAATGCGATTATTGTCTCGAGTCCTGTTCATTTCCTAAATATTAGTGCTCAATTGCTTACATTACTAAATAGACATTACGCGGTAGATGTCGAAAAACCTTTAGAAGGGAAAGTTGGTGGAGCTATTGCGGTTGGTGGTGGAACATCGGGAGGTCAAACATTAGCAATTAATGCCATTTATGCATGGATGCTCTCATGTGGAATTATTTGTGTCCCTGGTGAATTATATGGAGTAAAAGCTGTAGCTGGTCAGCCAGGTGATGTTTTAAAGCAAAAAAACTGGTTAAAACAAGCAGAAATTCTTGGATTTAATATTCTAAAAGCAACTAAACTATTACAAAAAGAAATCTAAAGTGAAACTTCGTTAATTCTTAATTATGAAGTTTCAATTTTTTTTTAAAATTTGAAACATTTACTTTATAATGGATAAAGCATTGTTTTTTTTTCATTTTTATATAAAATGTTTTAATATAAATTACTTAGGAGATTTCATTGAGAATCGGAGCTCATATGAGTGTTTCTGGTGGCAAATATTTGGCTTTTGAGAGCGCTAGAGAAATAGGATGCGAAGCAATTCAAGTATTTGTACGTAATGTCCGAGGTTGGTCTTCTGGACCTTTAAAACAAGAAGAAATTGATAATTTTATAAATAAAAAAGAAGAAGTAAAAGATGAAATTTGGCCTGTAATTTCACATAACAGTTATCTAGTTAATTTGGCAAGTTTAGATAAGGAGAAATTAGTTAAATCATATGAAGCAATGATAGATGAGCTTATTAAGGTAGACCAATTACAAATTGAATATGAAAACATGCATCCTGGAGTAATCCCTATTAGTGATAAGAAAGAAATTACTAAATTAGAAGCATTCACTCAAATTGCTGAGCAATTAAACAAGTTGATGGATGCAACAAAATCATCAAAAACAGTAATACTGCTTGAGACTACTGCAGGGCAAGGTAAAGGGTTAGGTAATAAATTTCACCATTTTAAAACGATAATTGACAAGATCAAAAATAAAAATCGGATTGGAATTTGTTTTGACACAGCACATTCTTTTGCGGCGGGATATGATTTTACCACAAAAAAAGGATATGAAAAGATTTGGAACGAATTCGATGATGTTATCGGTTTAAAATATCTGTTTGCCTTCCATTTGAATGATACTGATAAAGAATGCGGTTCAAGAGTAGATAGGCATACTCATATTGGTCAAGGAAAAATAGGAAAAGAACCTTTTGGTTTTTTTATTAATGATGAAAGATTCAAAAATATGCCTGGAATTTTAGAAACTCCCAAAGGTAAAGATATGAAAGAAGATATTATGAATTTAAGAACACTTAAATCACTAAGGAGAAATTAATCTTCTATTTCAAACCACACAGGGTTCATATCATCAACTAATCCATTATAATTTACTAATATTTCCTCTCCTTCAACAATATCCCTAATAGCTGTAAATTCCATTGCTTTAAGATCATAATCGTAATAATATCTTACATTAGGATTATAAGAATGATTAATAAATTGACTGATGCTTAACGTGATAGCGTTTTTAAACTCTGGATTATGTTTTGGATCCTCCCAGATATAACAGTAATTATATAAAATCGTTTTTCTAATTTTTTTATAATCTTTATTTGGAATTGGAACTACATGAGCTATATCAATAACCGTATCCTTTTCAATATCCTTTTTTGCGAAAACTCCTCTCCCCTTCTTCTTGGATATATATCTAACTTCTATTAAATCGTTCATTAACTTCTTTTAACCTTTCAATATTTAATTTAATTATTCTCTGTATTTTTCAGGATTTACACATCTCCTCCATTGCATAACTGTTTCTAAAGGACCTAATCCAATAAGAAGATCATCTTCTTCAAAAATAAACTCTTGTTTAAATCGATATATCCATTTATCTTTTCGCTTTAAAGCAATTATGTGAAATCCTCTTTTGTATCTCTTATCTTGTAATTGTTTATATGTTTTATCTTTAAAGTAGGAATCCTCAGATAAAGTTTCTCTTACTACCACTTCAGCAGTTTCGCGAATTGCTTGTTGTAATATTGTGTGAGGTTCAAATCCTTTAAGAATTATTTCAGCAATATGAGCAGCCGCATCAGCGATAAGTTCACAACTAAACACAATTCTCATTATTCCTGTGAGATCTCGAGGAGCTTCTACTAGTTTTGCTAAATCAAGGAGATCTTTTTCTAAAGCAATATTTAAACCATCCATAAGTTCCTCCATCTCTATTACATCTTCAGCAACTTCTTCATTATTAAAAAATAAAGCTGCTAATGCTAGCTCGATCATAGTTTCAGATATATCTGTTATTAAGACATAATTTCTCTGAATTTCCTCAACCTTCTCACAGATTTCAACATTATCAAGATCGAGAAGATCTTCCTTCTCCTTTTCTTCGATATCAAAGGAAAAAGGTCCTAAATCATTACTTTTTCTTTTTAAATCTATTATTGGCTGGATTTCTCCCTTAACAATTAAAATATCATCCTTGAATACTTCTTCATTTCTCTCAAACAGCCATTTATCCCCTCTGCGTATTGCAATTAAATCGACACCAAATTTAGATCTAAAATGGACATCTTTTCTACGTTGTCCAATAAACTCACAACCTTTATTCACAGTTATTTTAACAATTGGTTCCGGTACATAACTAATATCACTAAATAATTGACTAAAATAAGAAATATCCGTGTTAATGTATACAACTCTTGCAATGTCTGATAAAGCATCAGAAATTTTATCAATTGCATATCCCATAACCACAATTGGCTCTAGCTTCTTTGCTCCATCTAATCCTCTTGGATGTGCCTGAATAATTTGGAAATTAAGAAAAAAAGTAAGTTCATGAACCCTTTGTTCCATTTTATAGGCTTCATCAGCAAGCTCTTTACTTCCAAATTTAATTGCGCTATAAGCCAAATCTATCATTAAATCAATATTTTGCTTCATTTCCCGGATTATATCTTTAAGGGAAAGTGGCTTATATTTAAATTTTTTACTAGGCTTAGTCATATAGTTTTTTTCACTCATTTTTCATATAAATTTGATTTTATATAAATATTATTATAAATAGAATTAAGAAAAATGGCGTTAGAAAATCTGCTAACGAGGTAACAAATGGAATTAAAAAATTATTTGGATCTTTCCCTCGTTTATATAAAAATATAGCACCTATAAACAATGTAAAGAACATAATAAAAAAGATTAATAAAATAGTAATAGTAATGATAAATATCATTAATAGTGGATTTACTATACGAATACCAGATGTAAATCCAACTATATAACCTATTATTAACAACGCTACTAGGCTCAATAAAAGAGTTATAATTAACCCATAAAAATCTTCTGTTAACCTTTTCGATTTCTGAATTTTTGGGGGTAATGTACCGATATATAAATGAGTAGTTAATCTTGAAACTAGAACTGTTGAAATATCACCTATTAAAGAATTCAACGCAGGAATTATTAGTAGCATCATAGGAATGGTATATAGTAAATCTTCACTAAATGAAAGTAGTGTACCAGAAATTAAGCCTATAAGGGAAGAAATGATCACTATTATGATTGATTCCTTAACAATCTTATAATAATATTTAATTTAAGGCACCCCCAGCATAATTAATGTTAAAAGAAAACATAATACCGTAGAAAAATCATCAATAGCTGTCATTACAGGATTTACTACGTTGTTTGGATTCAATCCTCTTTTAAAAGCCAAATAATTTAATCCTGTTGAACATGGTATTGAAATTAACAAAGTTAAAACAATTGAGATAATAGGAATCATGATAAAATGCAAAAGCGGGAGTATAAATAACTGGAAAAAAAGAAAATTTAGAAAGATTGAGAATATTCCAATAAAGATTGCTGTTATAATTGATAAACTATAAGTAGCTAATACATTTTCAATCCATGTCCTTTTAGAAAAGTTTCCTATAATTAAATCACGAGAAGTTCTGGCTATAAAGGGACCACTCAAATTTCCTCTCAGAGACAGAAGTGCTGGTACCATTAAAATTAGTACCGGAAAACTGTTAAATGGCAAAATTAAAAGAGAAAGCACTATCCCTGCTAGTATATCTCCAATAATAGATATAAGTTCTGATGGGAATGTTTCTTTGACAATTTTACCTTTAGAGTCTTGAATCTCCATATACCATCCTCATCAGAATCCTTTTTTTCAGAGATATTATTTTGAGCCATCTTTTGATAATATTTTAAGGTGATATTTTAATTAAAATTTGTTAATCTCTATTTAAGATAATTAAGTATTTTAATATTTAAAAATTTAGTTATACCTAAATTCGCCAAAAATTTGATTCAATTTTTGTTATCAATTTTAATTAATGTTTAGAAAAATTAAAGCTTAGTAGTTTATTTGTAATTAAAATTTTTCAATTTATGGTTTAAAACAATAAATCTTAAATAAAAATAAAGAAAGCAGAAAAAATCTATTCAATTCCCAAATTATTTAACAAGTTTATTTAAAAATATTTATTCCTAATCATTATTTTATTTAAGATAGTAAAAAAAACAATTGTGAGAAAGTTTTAAATGAGTCTTTGGAAGATCATCGCAAAAAAGGAGATTCGTTTAAAGACTTTTCGTGTAAGAAGAAATCGTAGACTATTCTTTATTTTAATTTATACAGTTTTAATAGTATGGGCAGCATTTATTGGACCTATAATTTTCGATGAGATATTACCTGAAGTATTAAAAAATTTCTCTGTACAATTTGAACCTCTTATAAGTCTTATCTTAGAATATTCATTTATGATGTTATTTGTAATGTATACAATCTATCCATTATTTCTTTTATATAGAAAAACAGAAATTGGTATAAAAGATACAATCATCGCATCTCCAATAAAACCAGGAGATATTTTCACAGGTGAATTCATTGGTCAATTACCTTTTTATTTTCTCTTTTTACTCGGAATTGGACCATTAGGTACAAGTTTGCTGAGACAGATAAACCCTGAAATGGGATTCTATCATTTTATTAGCTTTTATGCTGTAACCTTCACTCTTTCAATGTTTGCTCTATTAGTTGGAACAATATTATCTAATTGGATCGAAAATAGAATTTATAAAAGTAAAAAGGTAAGGGAACTCCATAATTGGGTATTTGTAATCTTGTCTTTCATTGTAATTTCCATTTTTTATATTTTCCATTTTTTATTTGAGCTTATCTCTAATTTTCCAGATTTAAAAGTTTGGATGCTTATTTTTCCATCGTATTGGTATTCTAATATCACTTTATATCTTATAAATCCAACTTTGGTATCTTCATATATTTTGAATATTTGGTTAAATGTAGGGCTTGCAATTGTTATCCCCCTATTATTATTTTATATATCATATAAAAGAGCTAATTTATTTTATAATTTAGAAAGAACAATAGAAAAGAAATCAAAAATAATTCGTGAAGAGAGTAAATTTTATAATTTTATTGCAAAAATAACTCCGAATAAATGGAAAGGATTAGTAATTATTCATTTTAAAGAATTTCTTAGAAAAAGGGAAAATTACGCTAAGCTTATCTATAGCACTATTTTTATTGGATTCATAGGTTTTTTTCTTGCTATTTCACTAAATCAATCCACAATAATTCTTGAAGACAATCCATTAGGTATTAGTTTAATTTTAGAAATTTTACAGCATAAATTTTTACTGGTTTTGATAATTGCCTGGATTGGAGCGTTAATTTTTAGTGTTCTAATAGGTATATCAATTCTAATTAGATCAAAAGAATTATTATTTATTTATAAGAAATCCCCACGTGGAATTATTTCATTGATATTTTCTTATTTATTTGTCATGTTTATCATAATCTTATTTTTAGATATTAGCTTATCTATATTTTTTGCTTTTCTGTTCCAGATTGACATCATACTAATATTAATTTTTTTTTTCATATTTATGCTATATAGTGGAGAAATTCTTATAGAAGCTTTGGCAATTCAATGCTTTAAACCTTTATTTGAGGAGAGAGGTAAGGATGTATTCTTTAATATGTACCTAATCCTCATAGTTCAAATTTTCTCATTACTAATAACTCTTTTTATTGTCATGCCATTTCTCTCCCCTGCCACTGTTGCTTCAATTGGTATAATTTATATATTATTATCTAATTTGGGGGTATCTGGAATAATAGCATACTTTATGATTTACCTAGGTATTAAAAAACTAAATCAAATTGAATAGATTCAATTACTCTCTTTTTTGATTTAAAAATTTCTTCATTCGTTCTCTTACGAAATATAAAATTAATGGAATAAAAATTATTAATAACCCAAGGGGATTCAGGAATAAGAAATTCAAGATAGAAATAGTTATTTCTAATGGCCTTTCTGAGAAAAGTATTATTAGAAAGAATAAAAGAGCAGCAATTCCTAAAATTATAAAGAGAAAATCTGCCTTGATAATCCATAATAAAATTAATATGAAAAAGATAAACAGAATTGATTCGTTGAGGTTCATATAATTCTATTAAGTGTTTTAATTAATTTAATTTAAAATAATATAAAAAAAAAAGATTTTTAATTTAGGGTCTTATTTCCTTTTCTTTATATAATAAATAATTCCTACTGTACTGACTCCAAGTACACCGATTAAAATTCCAATTTCATAACCTGGAATTTCGCTAATATCTATATTTACAGAGATCAGCGGAGAACCACCATAAGTTATAAGAGCTGATCCAAATACACCTTTTTCATTCCATTGAGCCATATATGTTGTTTCTCTCACCGTAGTTCCGTTGACTAATTGTTCTGGTACAGTAATTTTAAATCCTCTTCCATATTCTTCTAGAGTAATTCCAGTCATACCTCCAGTAAAACCACTCATAAGATCTAAAAGACCATCGATAGCTAATGTCCAGTTAAGGTTGTGAGGGACTATCATAAATGGAAAGGGAATACCGATAGAAGGGGGAAAGGTTACAACATTCATAGCATTAATTGTATTATTGAAGTAGTTCGATGTTTCATTGTTCAACACAAGAACTGGTAAATCTGTTCCTGGCTCTGGAAATTGTTGCCAACCGTATCCCGGTACTTGCATAAAGATTGATACATTAACTATAACATAGTTATAGACATCAATTGCTTCATCACTAATCCATGCTATCTCACCTTTCATTTGGATTCCCCCCATAGTTGCAAACATAGATAATTCTGGTGGAACTGTTTGATTCATGTCAGCTGCGAATTGTGTGAAAGTATTAACATTTATATTAAATGTCCAGTAATATTCTTCTCCTACTTGAACACCAATGTAATCTGGAGGAGCGGCTCTAGAGAAATTTATAAATGGCATAAAGAAAAAGATCCCTAATAAACATACTAGAATTGGGATAGATTTCCTCATATATTCTCATCAACTAATTGTAGATTAAAAACTAGTTATAATAGTAATCCCATTTCACATATATAAATATATCAGATAATGTCTTAATTTACACTAACAAGAATGTTAGTTGCATTAAAATAGTAATACAAAATTAACACCACCAATTATCAATAAAATAGTATTTCATGATAAATACGATGAGGTATGAATCTAGATTAAAAGCAGGGAAGATAGTTGCTGAATATCTTGAAGATAAGAATGAAGATTTATATACTCGTATTTTTAAATCGCCTAATGACTATTTTTGCTATGCCATTCCCAATGGAGGAGTTCCAGTCTCAGAAGGATTCTGTTCGCAATTAAATATCAATTATGATATACTTATTGTAAGAAAAATAAAGATTCCATATAATACAGAAGCGGGGTTTGGAGCAGTCACAACCGATGGTACGGTTTTATTTAATGAACCACTATTGAAGCAATTAAACCTTTCAAATACACAAATAAATAACTCAATAAAGCTAACAATTGAAGAAATTCAACAAAGAATCAAATTTTATAGTAGAGAACATAATCTGAAAGAATTTTATACTAAAAATATAAAAAATAAGATAATTATTTTACTTGATGATGGCTTAGCCTCGGGATTTACAATGTTAGCAGGTATTAAAATGATTAAAAGATACGAACCAAGAGAAATCTATATTGCTGTACCGACTGCACCTTTAAGGACTATCCAAAGGATACAAGTGGAAGTTTCAGAGATTTTTTGTCCTAATATTAGAAATACATTATGGTTTGCTGTCGCAGATGCTTATAAAAATTGGTATGATGTACCAGAAACAGAAGTATTAGAAATAATAAATAAATCGAAATACTATATAGTAAACATTTAAAACTTTAATAAATCATGATATTTATAATTTAAAATGATAATTAGTGGACTTAAAACACGAAAAAAGCTAGTTTTAGCCTTTTTAATTTCATTAGTAATACAAATAATTCTTTTTCTGGGATTTAATTACTTTAATTTGATATCCCGAATTTCTCAAAATTCCTTATTCTATGAATTTTTCATAAATTCTTTTGAACCTTACCAGGATTATCAAATATGGTATCATTCATTTGTAGAAAATTTCATTCATGAAGATTGGGTTCCGTATTCTGCTTTTTTCCCTGATATTGGGGATTATACTGATTATTTTTCTTATTTATGGGATTTACTTGTCGGTATCAGTCAGTATTATTATATATATCCCCCTTTTTTTCTTTATATTATTTCATTACCAGGATTAATAGATATTAATCTAATATTTATTCCCCTTGTAATTTCGACAAACTTATTACCAGTATTAATATATAAATTACTGTCAACTCATTTTAATGAAAAAATAGCTGAATGGGGATTTTTCACTACTGTTTTTTGTCCCATATTAATTTTCTATAATGGTGGTTTACTATTGAATACTTCCCTTGTAACTCTATTTTTTATAATAACTTTATATTTTGTCTCTCTAAATAGATTTAAATCAGCTTGTATATTTTTAGCAATATCCTTTCTTTTTAAACAGACTGTTATATTTTTTATTTTACCTACACTTGCTTATATGGTCATTCAATCCAGTAAAAACAGAGAAGGTAAATTCATAAAAAATTATTTTAAAGATTTATTAGTATTTTCATCTTTAATTTTAGGCATTATTTTTTTAGGGTCTTTACCATGGATTATTATCAATCCTAGTGGGTATATAAAATGCATACTAGTTACAGGAGGATTTTCCTTTCTACCTTATTTTCAAATACCAAATTTTAATTCTCCGATGCATTGGTATAGCTTTTTAGCAGGATTAAATCTTCCATATTGGATTTTATATTTTATAGGGTTTTTAACTTTCACTTTTATTGGTATAATTCTAATAGAACTAGTGGTTATAGTGTTATTACATCATTGGCATTATCAAGAATCTTTGAATTGGTTAAAATTCTTAGATATTATCACTTATACTGCCTTTTTATCTCATTTATTCTTTCCAAGAGGTGTTTATAAGTATTATTTTACATTTCATATACCACTTATTATCATATGGTTAAGCTTTCATTTTAAGGATTTACTTGGGACACAAAAGAGTATAAGGATCAAATGGTTTGTCTATTTCATAAGTATAACATCTATATTTCTGTTAATACCTCGGAATTTCTATTTATTATTCGTTTGGGTAATCATAATTTTAATGATTAAAAAAAATCTGAATATGAATAAAACATATCAGAATAAAATAGGCATTTTAGAATAGAGATCTCTGTTCCTTTATGATATTAATTAAATTTTAGTAAAATTGTTTAAAGAAAAGTAAAAAAAAGATTTTTATAAAAGAAAAGGAGGATTTTTTATCGACAAAGCTTCACCCTAAGCACTTATGAGTCTAAAGAGAATGGAGGCGTGGGGAATATAGAATTCGTCCTTACGCTTTATCACTACTGTGTGGAAATACTCAGCAAGACCAAGAAATCCGCGAATTACAGATTCATCTTCCTCAAACCTGAAATTAATAGTTGCAACAGCGGCCCCTGTATTGAATTTAACACTATCATAAACTCTTTCGTCGATTAGGGGGATTTTAAGCTCATTTACAATTTCATAAACCCGTTTAATGAATAGTTCTCGCTTAGGCATTTTATACAAACCTTTTTAATTTCTTAAAATTGAAATTTTAATAATTTTAAACTTACTAATGAAATATGTTATATAATATTATTAGTTTAGGTTTTTTAATAATTAACGTTTTTT
>JBHLLI010000106.1:0-14006 GCA_048885765.1 Candidatus Hermodarchaeota archaeon | reverse complement strand
CTTGAGGTACTCCCCACCAATTCCAAGGTAGAAAGAGTATGATTATTAGAATTATTCCAATAATTATTATAACTGGAAAGGCTTTACGTCCTCTATTTGTCATATAACTAGCAAATATAAACAAAAATATATCTGCACAAACTACCATACTATAAGCTAATGGTAAGGATATCCTATAAATTTCTTTATAAAATCCTGTAATCACAGCTTCAGCTAATCCTATAGATAGTACAACCAAAGCAGCTGTAAGAAAAGAAAATACTAAAGTCAAATAAAGCGGAGGCGGGACATTTCGTTCTCTCCATTTTTTATACATCTTAATGGATACAATAACACCAAAAATAGAGACAAAAATGTAGTAGACAAAGATAGGAAATACTCGAAACTCGAAAGGTGAATAAGTCATACAAAAATGATAAAAAAACGACTATAAAAATTTTTATAGAATTGGATTCATATCGAATTAAATTCCTACCTAATTATTGCTTGTATTTCAAACAAATAGCTTTCAAGTGATAAAGATGGTTTACTTGTAAGGGCCAAGTGTTTTGTCTTTTTAATAAGCTCCGATTCAAAATTATATTCACTTATAAGCCAAAACAATTTATATAACTCAATTTTTTTCTTAAATTCTTTATCTATTTGATAAAATTGTGAATAGGTATTATAAAATGAATCGTAAAATGAGGGATTATTCAAAGGTTTTAATATCCAATAATCAATTTTAATGAAATCTTGGGCTCGGCTACCTACAAACCAATTATCAAAATCCACAATCCCATTAATTTTTATGACGCCTGATTCCTCTTTTACAATAATATTTTGACTTTTAAAATCATTATGTAAAAGAACAAAATCATTTTCTTCCTCAATTAATGAATTATTATCCTTATAAAAAGCTCTGATTTCATCGCAAAAAGTAATTTTATTGTTTTTTGCTTCTTGTAGATTTTGTTTAAATTCAGTTTCTAAATAGTACGAATAAGAACTTTTAGGAGATTTACCGATATCACTAATATTCCTATAATATGACTGGAATTCAATTGTATGTAGTTTTCCTAAAATCTCTCCTAAATTACTAAATAAATTTAAGAATTTTTTGGCATATAAGTTCTTTCCTTCACTAATATATCTATTAATAAGTTGGAATAGGGGTTTTCCTCTAATATAGTTGTTTACTGAAAAAAGGTAAGGTACCGTTTCCTTATTTTCATCATAGTATATTAAATTACTTACAGGAATGATGGGAGGGCTTTCTTTATTAAAATTATATGACCCTGATTTAGTACTGATGATTTCTTTTACTTTCTGTCTTAGATTAACACTATTCGAGTTTAAAGTGTGATCCAAAAAGGGGTATAACAGTTTTTCTTTAATCATATCTTCAATTTGGAAATGTTGACCAGTACGAAATCTGAAAACTAATTGATTATTTTCAAAATATACTCTATAAAGGGTATTAGTATCAGCGATATAAGGACCTTTGATTTTTTTTACCTTCCCTTGTTTAACTAAGATTTCGATATTCGAAAATGTATTTATAATTTCATCAAATTGGTAGAGATCCTTATTACCAAGAAAATAGAGTTTATAGATCTGTTTATTGTTGAGTAAATAATTTACAGTTGCCTGAATTCTTCCTTTACTTATAGGATCAATTTGATTTTCTAATTCTTCATAGGTTTTCTTTATATCAAAATCGGTACTTTGTATTGAATCTTTATACAGATACAAAAAAGCGTATTTTAAACCAAGGTCTTCTTTTATTTGATTAGATTTTATTTCATATATGTTATTCCTGACGTCGTTAATTTGTTCTTGTATCTGCAATATTTCTAAGACATTATCTTCTTTTGCAAAATTGAATAATTTTGAGTACATATTTACGAGATTACTCAGATTAGAGAGGATTCCGCTATATTTTCGCTTATTTAATGGAACTAATTGAAGAAATGTCTGTGAATGCTCTTCCATTCCACAAATAACGGAAAAAACATCATTTAAATATTGAATATAAGCTTTACAATTTTTAATGTTATAAAAGGCATCAATAAGTCCTTTTAAATTAAAGGAATCCATCATTGATTTTAATGAATTTGGATCTATTTCATTTCCGGCGAATAAAGGTGGATTATTAATTAAGTAAATATGATTTTTTGATGTGATCGAACTTAGTATATTCTCAAAATAAGCTTGGGTTTCATATATTGTTTTTTTTTCAGTTATAGGCGGAGAAATCATAAAACTTAAATCTTCAAATTTTTTTCCTATGTTTTCGATTTGTTCGATTATTTTATCAACTTGGTTATTATATATCCCCACCATAATAGGAACTTTACTCTCAGTAATTTCTAATACTAATTCAATTAATTTTATTTTTTCAGTAATAGTATAACTATTATTATTATCCATCCTCCCAAAAAGTAGCAATGAATCTGCATCGTTTGTAAGAATATGACGTAAAAGAATTGAATTAAGGCTATCAATAATTTTAAAATCTCTATTGTAAAATGTTAGTGTATTACAAATCACGCCTCTAATCGATGGTATTCTTATCTCCTCAGCAATGAATATGAACTTAAATTGAATTTCAATTATATTTTATGAATAATATTCTTTATATATTTATATCATTCTTGACTTAAAATTTTATAATTCGTTTAATAATGATCATTAATCAAATCTATGTCAACTCACCATATTTAGTAAAAAAGTGATCAAAATTTTTTGTAAAATTGATAATATTAAGATTCCGCTAGTTTCGGTTGGAACATCTCCTTTTATTGGAGCTAATCAATTTGGATCTAAAGCATTTGAATGGCGCAGTAAATTTTTAAACAATCCAGAAGCAATCTTAGAGATTTTAGAAGCAAGTTATGCGAAAGGTGCTCGCGGGATTGAAGTAATTCCGAGCGGCAAAATTTTACAAGCTGCTCAAATAATGAGTGAAAAGTATAATGATTATGTGATAACGGGATCTACCTATCCTGGTTTGGATCCAAAAATTGAAGCCTTAATCGAGAATGGGGCAAAAATTATATTTGTTCATGGAGTGATATCTGATGATAAAGGAAAAGATATGCTAAGTCTTTTAGATGAGATTTCTAATTATGGAATTATTCCTGGCATTGCAACCCATGATCCGATATCTACAATAAAGCATTGCTCTGAAAATTCTCTAAAAGTAAAAGTATTTTTAATTCCATTTAATTCAATCGGTTTTTTAATGGGAAATGCAAATGAGTTAGAAGATATTGTTAATAAATCAAAAGATTGTTATTATATCGGGATGAAAACTCTCGCAGCAGGACAGATTAAACCAGAAATAGCATTTCAATATATTGCCAATCATAATATATGTGCTGTAACAATAGGTATGGTTACCAAAAAGCAAGCAGAGGAATCGACTAAAATAGCTTTAGAATTATTGAGTAAAAAAAATTAGAAAACAAATTATATTAAATTTTTTTGGAATCTTTAAAGATTTCAAATATATCCCTCTCATAATCAACCGTATCTTCAGGAAGCAAATTTGGATCTTTTATTAGTTTAGCTAAATAATATATTTTCGCACCTCTTTCTAGATATTTTAATACAGTATAAGCACCATCTAAATGACTACCACAGCATAAATTTCCGTGATTTGCAAGTAAGGCAGCATTTCTTTCTTCTAATGCATTCAATACCCCCTCTGCCAATTCTTCAGTACCTGCTTCTCCGTACTTTGCACATAATACTTCCCCACCAATATAGGGAACAAATTCCTCAAATACAGCGGGGATTGACATATTTAGAGCACTAAGGATAGTAGAATATATACTATGAGCATGAATTATAGCATTTACATCTTCTCTGTTATGATATATACTTAAGTGCATTTGTTTCTCAACGGAGGGATTCCTATTTCCATCCATAACCTTGCCTTCCATATCAATTGTAAGAATATCTTCAGGTGCCATCTCATCATAGCGTACATTGCTAGGTGTTATCAATACAAATTCCTTATCATCTTCAGTTATCCTAACACTTACATTACCAGCCGAACCGATTACGTGTTTTTCTTTTAATAATTCATGACATAAATCTACTATTTCTTTCTTTAAAGAATATAACTTATCATTTTTTCCTGAATTTTTTATTGATTCTTCTTGAAATATTTCAGGGTTCATCATGTTTAGCGGAGGTTCACCCTTTAACCACATATTAATATCTCTTAATAAAATTTCAGATTGTCTTCTAATTATCTCCTCTGTATTTCCCCCAATATGAGGGGTGATTATAGCATTTTTTAATTCAATAAATTCATTATCTTCATCAATTGGTTCAAGAGGAAAAACATCCAAGGCGGCTCCTGCAATAGTTTCTTCTTCTAGAGCTTTATGCAAAGCTTCATAGTCAATAATGCTACCTTTTGAAGTATTAATCAGAAAGGCGGTCTTTTTCATTTTTGAAATTAGTTCTTCGTTAATTAGATTCTCGTTTTCATCAGTTGCTACAGCATGAATTGTTACAAAATCAGATTCTTTGAGTAAATTTTCAATTTCAACTCGTTTGCCATATTCTTTTACTATTGATTCATCCACATATGGATCATAAATTAGAAAATTGACTCCAAAGGGTTTGAGCCTATCAGCAACTCTTTTACCTATTTGTCCTAAACCCACTATACCGATTGATTTTCCTTTTAACTCGATCCCTTGAAATTTATTTAAATATTCAACATAATCTTCGAATTCTAGTATTTCAAACTCTTCAGAATGGATTATTCTATCAACACTATGTAATTTTCGAGCAAGCATTAACATTAAACCAATAGTTAATTCTGCAACAGCATCAACATTTCTAAGTGGCGTGTAAAAAACGGGAATTTTATTTTCGGTTGCTGCTTTTAAATTAACGTTAAATGGATCACCTCTACATGACACTATAAGTTTTAAGTTAGAATTTTCAAAAAGAGCTTCTTTCTTTAAATCATCTGCTTCTGTTATAAAAATATCATAATTCCTAAGTTTTTTAACAAGCTCTTTTACATCAAAATAAATAATTCCTGTCTCTCTCCATGGTTCATAGGTTATTTCCATTAACTTCTCTAACTCATTTAAAACATCCTCTGTGATTTTTGCTGTTATTAATGCTTTCATTATCCTCACTTAATTGAAGTAATAAATATGTAATTATGAACAATATAAATAAAATAAATCATAGATAAAAAAAGCTTAGTTAAAACATTAAACTACGAAGTTTCATTAAACTTCTCATATTTCCTTCAACAACTTTTATTTTCCCATCAGAATATGCTTTAACCGCACCTAATTCTTTATTAAATAAATCAATCATTACATGTTCTCCTGTAAAATCAATTTTTACCGGAGCAGTGTCATCACCAGTATTATCCTTAATTTCAATTCCTTCGTCCTTATTTATTAGAAGTAAAACTTTCCTACCAGTATCTAAAAATCTCGTTTGGATAGGTTCATCATATTTTGCTAACTTTTTTCTTACCTTTTCATTATTATTATAACGATTTTTTATTTCTTCTAGACATTCCTGAATTTCTTTGAATTCTGTCACTTTTTTCACCTTATCATTTTTTTATTTAAAATTAATTTAGTATTACTAGAGCTGATAATAAAAAAATAATAAAATGTAATAAACAATCCCTATAATACTTCTAAAAACAATTTTATCAATAGAAAAGTATTTTGAATGATAAAAATAATTTTTAATAGATCTAAATTCATATACATATAAAGAATTCAATTTATCGCTCTAAACCATGGAAAATAGGTTGCTATATCTTGAGAATTAATGATTTGTTTTTTGAATTTTCCAATGAAGGTCGATTTGAAGTTTTTAAAAGTTTATATAAAGAAAAAAAAAGACACAGCCAATTAGAAAAAGATTTGAATATTCGAGGCTCTGAAATTTCTCGACACCTAAAAAGACTTATAGAAAAAAACTTGGTTAAAAAATCAATGGATAACAAATATACTATTACCAATATTGGGAAGTTATTCTTAGAAATATTAGAATTGTTTGAAGTATCTTTAAAGTATGAACCTTTTTTTAACACTCATAATATCGATATTTTCCCACTTAACTTAATACTACAGTTAGGAAACTTAAAATCTATTAAAATTAGTAGTGGAACCATGCAAAACATAGAATTATGGTCTGAGATGATTAAAAATTCAGAAAAATATATATTAGCAATTTCAGATCAATTCCAAGATTCAATATTACCAGCTGTAGAGAGAAAAATCAATAATACTTCTATAGAAATTAAAGCACTAGTAGATAAAAATGTGTTAAAGTCAAAGGGATATGAAAAACTTAAAGATCGTCATACTTTTTATCAAAAAATTAATATAACGCAAAATATTCGTATGTTAAAGCAAATAGAAGTGTCTCTCCTTGTTACTGATAAGGGTGCGATATTGTTTTTACGTAAAGAAGGAAAAATAGATTATAGTGAATGTTTATTTGATGAAAATGAGATTTTTATAAAATGGACAAAAGATTTATTTAAATGGTATTGGAAAAAGGGAGCTAATATTGAATCTATTATTAGAAATAGATAAATTCAGAATATATGATAATTTTTTTACAAATCATTTACTTGTTTCTTAAGATTTTTCCACTCCTTGAAAACTTTCTTATATTCGTTTGAGATATCTTCTTCTCTAGGAAATTCTCTGAATTCTATAAAATCATCAATTATCTTTCTATAGTCTTTATATCTATCTAATCCCAATAATGTATTTATCGCACATCCAATAAAAGCTGAATCTTTATATTTAGGAACTTTAACCTCTTGGTTAAGTATATTTGCCAAAGTTTTGCAAAATTCGTTAGATTTGGCCATTCCGCCTGCGGAATATAATTTAATTTCTCTATTGGAGAATTTTTGGAGACCCCTAAAATTTTCATTAATACCAAAACATATATTTTCAATAACGCTACGAGTTAAATTGCTTATTTTAGGTAATGACTCGGTAATTAACGTTGGTGGGGGAAAAACAAAGACACCCCTCTTAAGTGAAGTTTGATCTTTAATATTCATAAACTCAGGACCTAAAAAAGCAAAAGTAGAACCAGAACCAGGTTTAACTTCCTTTAAATAATCTTCGACGAGATCATCCTTACTCTCAATTTCATTTGATAATATATTATTTTTTAACCAATCATAAACTATCCCTGTATTCCCAGAATTTCCCTCGATCAACCATTTACCTTTAATAGAATGAAATGTTGTCCAAAAATTATATTTTGAGTCTAATTTTGGCTCATTTATAACTAAATGGACAGGAGCAGTAGTTCCTAGGCTTATCCCAATATTTCCATCTTCTGTCACACCCATTCCTAGTAATGTTGCCTGAGTATCCCCACCCGTTTTAACCACAGGAATAGAATTCTGCTTTATTTCAAAAAAACTTTTTAGTTCTGAATTCAATTCTCCTGCGATAGTACCAGTGTCTATAAAGTCAGGGAATAAATCTGGATTAAAATCAAAAGATTCAATGATTTCCAAACTCCACTTACCTTTTTTTATGTCGAGTAGTTGAGATTCTCCAGCAGAAGTTAAATCAGAACATACTTCTCCAGTAAGTCGATTTACGATCCAATCGTCTAGCATAAAGACTTTATCAATATTTTCATATAACTTTTCCTCTTCTTCTTTAAACCATAAAAGTCGTGATAGACAAAATAATATTGATGGGCTGTGTCCAGTGATTTGAAATAATTCCTCTTCTGTGAATTCATCTTCTATTAGATAAGCACTATCTATACCACGTACATCAGTATTTGGACCTCCATATATCACTTCTCCGTTCTTATCACAAAAAACTACCGCCATTCTCTGAGCGCAAGATGATATACCAATAATTTCGGTCTTGTGAGTCCTTTTTTTTAATATTTCTTGGACAAGAAGTTTTATTTTATGCCACATGTCTCCCATGTCAAATCTTTTGGCAAAACCATCGACATCCTCATTAATTATAGTTAAATCTTGACTTAAAAAGGAATCTAGCTTTAAATCTTCAGTTATTAAAGCTACTTTGATCTTATTCGATGAGACATCGATTGTTAGAATAGCATCTTCTGGAGTGGTCATTTTGGGGTTCTTTTGATTTATAATAAACTTTTTTATAAAATAATTATAGGTTTTTTTTTAAATAGATTGTCTTTTACTTGAACAAAATATTCGATTAATTATCGATATAAAAAGAAGGGATTGTATTTAATTAATTAAGATATTTTCTTACTACTTCTCCATGAGGTTCTTTTTCCTCAAAAAGAATTGCTTGAAAAGAATAGATTTTTGTGCTTTTTTCTTTCCACGCGTCGCTATCTAGCCAAGCTTTTGAACATGTGTGTGAAAGAAAAGTTTCAACATCCCAATTTCTTCCATGATCCACAGGAACTTGAGGGAGAAGTAAACCTCTTCTCATACCTTTTTCAGCTATCAGTCCATCTCTTCCAATAACTATCTTATCAATGTAATCTTTTGGATTTTCTACTTCTAGTAATTTCGGAGGAGTTAATATTGAAAGTTCAATAACAATGTTATCCATTTCATCAATTGATACTGAAGGAAATCGTGGATCTTCTGTAGCTGAGCTAATTGAAACTCTATGAATCACATCGTATAAAGAATAAGTAGGTTCTATATAACCGATACATCCCCTCAATGGATTGCCTGAAACGTTAAATCTATTCAATGTAACAAAAGCACCATACTTATCTGAAAACTTTTCTTTTATTTTTTCTGGAATGGGGATAGGTTTATTATTTTTTAAGTAGAATTCGATATTCCCTCTTGCAAAATTTAATAATGTTTTGCCATCTTCTAGGCTAAATTCTTCATCATTTGCCATTTTTGTATTGTAATAATCAAATTTTTTATGTAATATTATATCTTTTGGGCATATATACTTTATAGCATTCTTCTGAAAATTTTTCCAGTAGGTTTTGAATCTTTATTATTAATTTCATTTCCTCTTAGGAAAACTTTCCAAATTTGAATATTAGTATTGAAGTATTCAAAAGGAGAGAATTTTGCTTTTGTTTTAAAATTCAAGGGATCAATTTTATAATTATTAACTTTATCAATAATAACTAAGTCTGCATCATAGCCTTCTTTAATGAAACCTTTATTTCTTAAATTGAACATTTTTACAGGATTTTCTGAAGCTACTTCAACAAACCGTTCTAACGAGAGTTGAAAATTAAATACTTTAGATAAAATTAATAATGGATATGTCTCAAAACCTGGAAATCCTGAAGGAGTCTGGAAATATTTTTGAGATTTTTCTTCTAATGTATGTGGTGCATGGTCCGTCCCAATTAATTTAATATTACCTTCCTTTAGTTCATTAAATAGGAATTTAGAATGTTCTTCTTGCCTTAAAGGAGGTAATACCTTCCCAAAATTCTCATTTCTTAATTTAATTTTATTTGACAAGAGAAGATGATGTGGAGTAACTTCAAAGCTAATTTTTAGGTTATTATTTAATAATTGTGTTCTTTTAATTGCTAAATAGCTTTCAATACAACTTATATGACAGAAATGAACTTTTGGAAATAATTTTGGATTTATATTATTAACATTAATATATTTTCTATAATTTTCGATTACAAAATTAACATAATTTTCTTCAGCTTGAACCGGATCCAACCTATTATGATATTCTAATAATGATCCTCCCGTTAAATTAAGTTCTTGATTTAATATTTCTTTTTCTTCTTGAGATATGGGATAAGAAGCATGTATAAAAATCGGAATTTGGAATAAAGACGAGATTTCAAGAAGTTTTTGAAGATTATTTGAATCCTTCCAATCAATACCATTAATAGAATCGAGAGGGTAAATTTTGAATCCAATAACTCCTAATTTTAGAATCTTTTTAATCTCCTCTTGATTAAGATTTTTAGGAACTCCAGCAATGAATCCTACATCTACATGAATATTATTCTTGGCTTTTTCCATCCATAACCTAATTTGATCTTGGTTAATCGCTGGAGGTTTTGTATTAGGCATATTGAAAACTGTTGTTATTCCAGAGCAAGCAGCTGCCTTAGTTCCTGTCAGAAAAGTCTCTTTTTCACTTTGTCCCATATCTCGCAAATGAGAATGAATATCTATTATCCCCGGTAAAATTAATTTGTTTTTACAATCAATTTCATTTCCATCTTGATTTTTTTTCACAAGATTCTTTAAATCTTTATCTTTTGGATTAAATTTAATATCAGTTATAATACCCTTATTAATGAGTAAAATTCCTTTATGTATTAATCCTTCAGAATAAATTTTAGCGTTTTTTAAAATCATAAGGTTCCTTGTTGATCTTTTCGAAAATTTATATATAAAATTTTATCTTCAATAGAATCTATCATTGAGAGAGTAAGAATCTCAATATTTCTTATTTGTTTAAGCATCTCTAACATATTATTATTACTATTTTGGATTTTGTAAGTAGGGATAATAAAAAAGTCCGATTCTTTTATTGATTCGAAATTTTTATCTAAATTTATACTTTTACAAGGTTCTTGAGAGTATTGCAGTATAAGATAATTTTTTCCATATGATAATGAATTAAAATATTCAATAAATTCGAGGGTACTAGAGAGTGTTTTAACGTATATACCTGGAGTTGACTTAATCCATCTATAATTTAAGCTATTGAAATTGTTAAAGATTTTATTTAAAGCTTTATTCAACAATAATGCTTGAGATCTTTCATCGGGACCTAAAAAACGTAAGGTTTCCCCTTCAAATTTAATTAATAGATGCTCTTTTTGAAAATATAGATAAAAGTTGTTTTCTTTTCTTATTGCATAGGATAAACAAAATGCTTCTCTTAGTGAAGAACAGATTTTATAAATCATAAGAGGGGTATTACCTTTATCAATATCTTTTTTTGAGTAATGAATAATATTTTCCAAAAGTAATAAGAAATTAACCAATATGCTCAATTTTTATTATATTGAAAACTAATTTAAAATTTGCCAAATCTTTTCATAAAATCCAAACCTACTTTTCCCTTGCCTTTTTTCTGCATAAAGGGTATTCTTTTCATAGATTTTTTTATTTGGTTGAATAGATCTAGCATTTTATTTATATTAGAGTATTGATTTCCACTTCCAATAGCAATTCGTCTTTTTCGGGTTTTTTTAATGATTTTCGGATTCTCTTTTTCTTGACGGGTCATAGAATTAAGCACTACCTCCCATTTTGCCAAATTTGCTTCAACATCCTTCTTATGTGCATCTGGGATATTTGCCAAGCCAATTAAGGGCAAAATTTGTTTAAATTTTCCAGTCTTTAGCATATATTTCAAATAAATATAGAAATCTTCAAGATTGAATTTCCTACGATCAAATTTTGGGAGCGTATCAGTTTCATTATCTTCAAACATTTGAATTAGTGATTCAATATTGATAATTCCAAGCAATGAACCAATAAATTTAGATGGTTCAAATTCCTCAAAGTCACTAATTTTTTCACCCACACCGATAAATCTAATTCCTACATTAGAAGCAGCACAAGCAGAAAGAGCACCACCTCCTTTCGCTGTTCCGTCTAATTTTGTGACGATTATTGAACCTAAAGTAGTAGTTTGAGCAAATGCCTCAGCTTGATTAAATGCTTGTTGCCCTAATGTACCATCTATTACTAGTATTATCTCATTTGGTTTCAATTTTTGTTCTAGAATAGTCAATTCTTTCAATAGTTCTTTTTCTTCTTTATGTCTTCCAGCTGTATCAACAATTATTATTTCATGTCCATCATTAATTGCTTTTTTAGTTTCTTGAATAGCTATTTTTATAGTATTTTTTTCATTAGGATTTCCATAACATTTAACTCCAACTTGTTTTGATAATTGCTGTAATTGTTCATAAGCTCCGGGACGCCAAGTATCAGTGGTTAGCACGGCGATTTTACCTCCTTTTCTTTTATAATAATTTGCTAACTTTGCGGCAGTAGTTGTTTTACCTGAACCCTGGATACCCACAAGCAAAATAATATTACTTTTCCCCGGCTTAATTCTTAACAGTGCGGGTTTCCCTCCAAGTAATTTTATTAGCTCATCGTGAATTAACTTTATCACAAAATCTTTTCTACGTACTTTCTGAAGTTTGGTTTTCATTGCTTCTTTTCTGATATTTTCAGTCATTTCAAGTACAAGCTCCACTTTTACATCAGATTCAAGTAGACTTCTCTGCAACTCTTGAATTATAGCATTAATTACTTCTTTATCTAATGATGGAAGGCGTTTAATCTTTCTAAGAACTTTTTCTAATTTTATTCCCAATTCCTCTAAAACCATTATACATCATTACTTCTAAGTTAAAAATATTTAAATTAGGAATAAAATCCTAATAATATGCTTTGAAGAATTTTGTTATATTACGAGGTATAAGAATTATCACTAATAAAAACACTTTGATGGATATATCTAATGTGAAGTTAAAATTTACCTAATTTTTTCATAAAATCAGCTGCAGCTTTTCCACCAGGGATACCAGGCATCCCAGGCATCCCCTTTCCTTTTTTCTGCATTTGAAGGAATCGTTTCATAAATTTTTTCATTTGATTATATTGGTCTAACATTTTATTTATTACAGAGTATTGAGTTCCACTTCCAACAGCGATTCGTCTTTTTCGGGTTTTTTTAATGATTTTTGGATTCTCTTTTTCTTGTTGAGTCATAGAACTAAGAACCACTTCCCACTTTGCTAAATTAGCTTCAGCATCTTCTTTTAAAGCGTCTGGGATGTTTCCACCCCCCATCATAGACAAAATTTGCCTAAATTTTCCTACTTTTTTAATGCTCTTCAATTGCATATATAAATCATCAAGAGTAAATTTACCATGCATCATCCTTTTAACCACCTCCTGATCTATATCTACTTCAGCTTCTTGAACCTTCTGGACTAAGGATTCAATATCAGGAATCCCTAGCAATGTACCCACGAATTTTGATGATTCAAATTCCTCAAAGTCATCAATTTTCTCGCCTACACCAATAAATCTAATTCCCACATTAGAAGCAGCACAAGCAGATAAAGCCCCTCCTCCTTTCGCTGTTCCATCTAATTTAGTAACTATTATTGAACCTAGATTAGTGGTTTGAGCAAATGCTTTAGCTTGATTAAATGCTTGTTGGCCTAGTGTGCTATCAATAACTAAAATAATTTCATTTGGTTTTAATTTTTGTTCTAGAACCGCCATTTCTTTCATCAATTCTTTTTCTTCTTTATGTCTTCCAGCTGTATCTACAATTATAATATCATTTCCATCATTTATTGCCTTTTTTGTTTCTTGAATTGCGATTTTAATAGCGTTTTTTTCATTAGGATTTCCATAACATTTAACCCCAACTTGTTCTGATAGTTGTTCTAATTGTTCATAAGCTCCTGGACGCCAAGTATCAGTAGTTAGCGCTGCGACTTTATATCCTTTGCTTTTATAATATTTAGCTAATTTTGCAATTGTTGTTGTTTTACCTGAACCTTGGATCCCTACAAGTAAAATTACATTTTTCTTTCCCGGCTTTATTCTTATTGGTGCTGGTTTCCCTCCTAGTAATTTTATTAACTCATCATGAATTAACTTTATCACAAAATCTTTCCTTCGAGCTTTCTGAAGTTTGGTATTCATTGCTTCTTTTCTAATATTTTCTGTCATTTCGAACACAAGTTCCACCTTTACGTCAGATCCTAACAAAGCTCTTTGTAATTCCTGGATAAGAGCATTTACTGCATCTTTATCAACCGATGGAAGACGCCTAATCTTTCTAAGAGCGCTATCTAATGACCGTCCTAATTTTTCTAAAACCATTATAAAACAATCTTAAATTTTTCTAAAGTATTTGAAATAGTAGGTAAAAACTAATATTTTTTTTTGAAAAAATATAATATATCATAAATTAAAAGAAATGTCAAAATTAAAAATATTTGGATTGAAAAATACAAACAAAGGTGTAAATGTAATTGTCTAT
>JBHLLI010000105.1:0-14040 GCA_048885765.1 Candidatus Hermodarchaeota archaeon | reverse complement strand
ATCATTGATATACATTGTTCTGGAACAAATCCATTACGATTAACTAGAGCATGTAATCCCATAATCACATTAGGATCTTCAACAGGACAATCTGAACCAGAAATTAAAGTTATTCCTGCATCAATAATAGACTTCATAGGATATGTATATTCACATCTTTTCTTTCCAATTCTTTTTTCTAACCACATATATTCCGAATTAATAAATTGAGGTTGGCATGATGCAATAATCCCATAATCTTTCATATCTTTCAGAACATCCTCTGTTAACATTGAGGCATGTTCGATCCTATGTCGGTGGTTGTCTCTTGGAAATTCTGTTAAAAGTCGTTTATATAAATCCATACAAATCCGATTGCCTTTATCTCCAATAACATGAATTGCTATTTGGAACCCATTGTTATGAGCAACTTTCATCTTTTCATAAATATCTTCTTCATCAACTACACAGAATCCACAAGAATCAGGCGCATCAGAGAATGGTTCCCACATACATGCTGTCTTAGCTCCAAAAGTCCCATCGAGAAAGAGCTTCAATGTCCCTACTTTGAATTTACTATCCTCCTTTCCACCATCAAAAGGTGGTTTTTTGAATTTTGAGAGTTTTTTCGGTTTATCTGTTGATATAAGAGCATACCAATTTTGATAAATTTTATCCTGAATTGATTTGTAAATATCAATTCTTCCAGATTCAACCTCTAAATTCCCATGAATAGAAGTTATTCCATTTGCCGCATATTCTATGAAAGCTTTTTCAGAGTATTTTTGTAATAAAGAGAGTTTAGGAAGTAAATATTTGAGGAGTTTTGAAATAAACGTATCTAAAGCATTTTCTGAGATAATACCTGTTATCTCACCTTGTTCATTCTTCCTAATTTCTCCACCTTCTGGAGATATTGTATTTGAATCCACATTAATTAAATCTAAAGTGATAGTATTAGCAATCCCAATATGCCCATCATATCTAATTATAAAAACTGGATGATCAGGACAGACAGCATCTAAATCCCATCTGGTGGGTAATTTAGGAATATCAAATTCTTCTTCTTTCAACCTTAAACCATAAATCATTTCTCCTTTAGGTTTATGATCTGCAGCTTCTTTTAATATTCCTTGAAGTTCCTTTAGGCTCTTAACAGTTGACAAATCATAATTTAATAACAGAATAATATATGAAATGGGATGCATATGACAGTCAATAAAACCAGGTAAAAGAGAATTTCCTTTTAAATCTATTAGTTTCGCATCCTTTCCCATATATTCTGTAACTTCTGTTATTGTTCCAATTGCAGAAATTTTTTCTCCTTTGATACCTACAGCCTCTATAATTGGTTGATTCTCATTCATCGTAATAATCGGTCCACCATAATAAATACTCATTTTACATATCCTCTAAAATATGTGCTAATATTAGATTCTCTAAAATAAATTAAAATTTTTTACTTTTTTTTAAGTTTAAGTACAACAGATTTCTCTTCAGCAACTTTAGTTAGATTTTCTTTAAGGATTTTTGATTTGGTTTTTAAATCTTTTGAATCAATTTTTTCATTTTTAAGTACTTGGAAAGTTTCTTTCAATGCCTTTTCTATATCTTCAATAGCTAATAACGCAGATGAAATACAATAAAAACTTTTGGATCTACCCTCATTAAAGCTTTCCAACATTGAGTCAAGTAATTCTATTCTTTTTTGTTGCTGATTGAGAAATTGCTCAATACCTTTCTCTTTAATTAATCTTAAGTTGTAAAGAGAAACATGGTGAGAGATAAAAGAATCATTTTTATCCCATTTGTCTATTTTAGAACATGGAAATTCGGTACATTCAGCACATGTTTCAAAATTACGTTTTTTTACACAGCAAGTGATTATGGAACATGATGGATGTTTATTATGAAAATCAGGACCACAGCAACCCGGACATCTTGAAGGACCTTTGGTATAATAAACGGGACATAATCCACAATCTAATCCGCAACACGCAATGGTCGGAAATTCTTTAATTGGATATTCTTTAGCCATTTCGATAATTGATGATCGTTTAATTTAATATCTATTACAAGGATTTTAAAAAATAAAAATATTATAAGAAAAATATTAAAAATATGAAATAATTCTTAGGATTAATCATTAGGGAAAAACTTGAAATTTTAAAATGAAAGCATCAACATTGAAAAAATTAAATTTAATAATTGAAGAAGCTAATGCTCTAAAAGACAAAAACAACTTTTCAAAAGCTATTAAAAAGTTCCAAGAAGCTTTAGATTTTATAAATTTAAAAGTAAAAGAAGAAGAAGATAAAGATACTGAAATTGATAATATTAGAAATGCAATAAATCAAACATATTCTGTTCAAGTTGATAATGTGGTTCAAGGGGGAATACATTATACTGCTCAAAGGAGATATGATAAAGCTAAGGAAGAATTTGAGAATGCACTTAAAATTGTTGAGAATATGACAGATACAAATCTTAAGTTGGCAGAAATAGATGAGATAAACAAATTAATTAGTGAAAATGAAATCGAACAACTATTATCAAATGGGTTTAAGCTTAAACAGGAAAATAAATCAAATGAAGCTGTAGAAATCTTTAAACAAGCTTTAAGTATTGCAGAGGAAATTTACCAGAAAGATTTCAGATCTGAAGGTATTTTAAGGATTAAAAACGAAATTGCTCTTATATATGATTCTCAAATTGATAATATTATAGAAAAAGGTAAAGAGTTTAAAAAAAATGGACAGGATTTGGAAGCAATTAAAACTTTTGAAGACGCGTTAAAGTCTATTGAAAAATACTTTGAACCTAAAGCTAAAAAAACACAAATTAATACAATAAGGAATCAGATTAATGAAATTTATTCGAATCAAATTAAACCTATCTCTGAAAAAGGTAAGGAGTTATTAAAACAACAACCAACTGAACCTGCTATTTCTGAGTTTAAAAAAGCTTTATCAATAGCAAATAATATGTACGATTCAGACCTTAAAAATCTTGAATTAAGCCTTCTTGCTGAGGTCTTAAATCCTATTTATATTGAGCAAATTGATCCAATCATTGAAAAAGGAAAAAATGTTACTCAAAAAGATAATTTTGCTGAATCTATAAATTTAGTTAACAAGGCTGTAGATATATTCTACCAAGCATTTAATATAATAAAAATGATGGTTCAATCTGAAAGAAAAGAGGTCAAAGTAAAAGAAATTGATGAACTAATTAATAATGCATGTCTTACTGGAATAAATGTAATTAAAGATAAGTCTATTCAGATTATTGTCCAAAAAAAATATGAAGAGGCCGTGAGTGATTTATATATTGCTTTAAGTCTAGCGAAAAGAATGGTATATCCTGAGGACCAAAATCCTGAATTGGAGAGTCTTAAAAATTTGGTTAATAAAGTTTATCTTGCTGAAGTTAGTGAAGTTGTACATAAAGCGAATAAATTGGCAGAACAAAAAGAATTCCAAAAAGCAATAGATACCTACAATGAAGCACTAACTATGACAAATAAAATGTATCTGACAACTGAAATGGAAAAGGAAGTTGGAAAGATTAAGAGTTTAATATATGAAACTGAAATAAAACAATTAGTTGGTAAAGGTGAACTAGCTGAAGAGCAGAAATTAAAAGAAAAAGAAATTGAAAAACTCAAAAAACGGCTCGAATATGCTCAATCTATCGATGACTCTGATCGACGAGTAGCAGAAATGACGAAGATTAAAAAACTTATAGATGAAGTCCATTCAGAGGAAATTAAATTATTAATTGAACAAGGGAATCAATTAGCGGATTTAAAGAAATTCGATGATGCATTTAATTTCTATGAAAAAGCATTAAAGGTCAATGAAATGATGGAAGAACCAGATGTAAAAAATAAGGATTTGATTAAAAGATCTTATAAAAAAGAATTAATTAATCGAGCGGAATTTGAAATAGAAAATAAAAATTATGACAAATCTATTGAACAATGTAAACGAGCATTAGAATTAGATGATATTTTTGTTGACGCTTATTATTTTATTGGTCGCAATTACTTCTATAAGAAAAATTATAATGTGGCAATTGAAAATCTTCAAAGAGCTGCCAATTATGACAAAAATCATTTTGAATCTTGGAAATGGATTGGATTAGCATATGAAGCAAAAGAAGATTATGATAAGGCAATTGAAAATATAAGTAAATCAGTAGAAATAAACCCTAATTTTGCGGATGGTTGGTTCAATTTAGGAAATGTATACAAACTTCGAAACGAGTTTGATAAAGCTATAGAGAGTTACGATAAAGCAACTGAAATTGACCCTGAATTCGCAAAAGCATGGTTCTTCAAGGGAATTGCATATTTTGATAAAAAGGATTTTAACAATACAATTGAAAATATTGAAAAAGCAATTAGAATAGATCCTAATCTGGGAAAAGATGTCAATATTCACATCAAAGATTTTAAAAATGCAATTGAAAGACTTAATGAAACACTTTCATTGTCATTTCTTAATAAATAATCATCTTTATTAGTTCAACAACCTAAGGAAAAAAAATAGATTATAAATTTAGAATTTAAGTTTTCAACCTTTTTTTAATCGTGCTTGTTTTCTAAGATCTCTTTCTTTACGTTTAGTTCTTGCTAATAAATTCTGATCATAATATTCCGCCATAGTGAGGGGAGGACTAAACTGTTTCTCTTTACTTAAAAATTCTATTGCTTCAGAGGGACATGTATATACACAATTACCACATCCAATGCATCTTGCTATATTAACATTAGAAACATCATCAGTAAGAGTAATGGCGTCCATATGACATCGTTCAATGCAAGTACCGCAACCAGTACATTGATCTTCATCAATTTGAGCATAAAAATTTGTTGAGATTATTTGTCCAGGATTAGGAAAATGTTTTATTCCTCGTATAGCCTCGCAACAACACCCACAACAACTACAAATAAAATCAACATTTTGCGAATTACTTGGTTGAAAAATTAAGCCTTCTTCTTCATTTTTTTTCAATATTTCAATTGCTTCTTGTTTAGTTATTTCGCGAGACCATCCCATCTCATTATACATTTTTGCCATAGAACCAAATCCCATACAGACTTCCAATCTTGAGGTGGTTTTACAAGGTTCTCCTAACGCAGTCATAGCCTGCCGACATACACAATTTTGAATTCCAATTGGTTCTTCCGCATTCTCAATTAGCTTTTTAACATCATCAAAATTGGAAACTTCAAAATCTCGCTCGACTGAAATCCCAACTGGGATTGTCCGCATTTGAAGCGGTAGATTTCTTCCCATATCCTCAATAAGAACTTCATCCATATAGTCTTTAGTATCTTCTGCAAATTCCTTAGTGAGTTTATTTACTTGAAATTCAAACATACCAATTATGAAAACTGTTGCACTGTACGTCTTTTGATTATTTTGTTTTAACGATTTAATCGCACCCTTTTTGGCCATATTATCGAGTATAGCCTCTAATTCATCTATTGTATAGTCGAATTCCAATGCTTTTAGACGTTCATGAATACTCTCTAAAGGTTCGAAATCATTATATGAGTGTGAAAATTTTAAGTTTAGCGCAATTTTTGCTTCTTCTGGAGTAAAAAGGCGCTTCAATATTCGTATTTCTACACCCGATTTTGTGGAAGGATAGCCAACAGGAAAAGTATCAAAATATTGTTGAAGTTTTCGGTATATATCTGTATCAGAATCTGTGATTATATCTTGGCTCTTCATTTTTTGTCATTTTAAACTTTTTTAAGAAATTGATAATATACTATTTAATAATTTATATTATATTCTTTACTCAATTTAGTAATAGATTTTAAGGAGTTTTTTGCACATGTTATTTAAACATAATGAGGATAAATATGGAATTAGTTAAAATTAAGCTACAAAAAAGTTAGAAAAAAAATGTTAAAATACAAGATTATTCAATTCTTTTTAAATGTCTTAAGCCTGTAAAGAATAAAGGAAGAGCTATTGCAAGATGTATAGAGATGAATAATATAGTAGGTATTAACTCCCAAGTAGTGATTTCAGGTAATATTTCACTCAACCAAATCATTAAGAATATAAAACCAGTAAGTACCGCCATTTGGATACTCATAAGTTTAAACATACTCAATCCCATATATTTTCCTTTTTCTTCGAATGCGGGACTAAATCCTTGTATTCCGATTGCTTCAGTCAGTACCAGTATTCCATACGATAAATAAGCTATGAGGAAAACAACTACGTAAAAAGCATCAAATTTAAATAGGATAGTAAAGAAAGTAGTTACAACCAGAGCTAATATTATATTGATAATTAACATCGCTATAATATAGGAATAGACCAGACTGCTTATATTTCTTGGACTACGTTTATACACCCATAATAAATCTTTACTACCTACAAAGATGAAATTCCCAAGCATAAGCCCATAAAGCAATCCTCCCATGAACACTACCATCAGCAGCCTAAATCCTCCTGATATGAAATCGTTAGCAGCTCCACTTACAGAAAATGAAAAAATTAATCCATAAACACAAGTAATCCCTCCTAAATAAACTAATTTCATGATGTTTTCCTTTTTTCGGAAAAATTCCTTAAATTGAGTGATTACTAGGCCCTCCCATTTTACACCTATAAGCCGTCTATTGAATTTGTAAAAGAAATTTTCTTTTTCTATAATAGAACTCACTTTCTCAATTCCCCCTTCTAATGTGTAGAAAAGATCTGCTTTTTTGTAAGAAAAATATGAGATTAATAAAGGTACGAGAATTGCTAGCGCTAAACTCATCCATATATTTAAAATATATAAGTTTAATAATCCAGGATCAAAAGTATAGAGTATTATATTAGAAAACCAAAGGGATGGATACCACATAAAATAATTTTTTAGCTCTGGATTTTCCAAAATGAATTGAAAACCAAATTGTAAAGAATAAATGAGAGCAACCATTCCAATTGTAAGTAGAATCAATAAAACTTTAGCATAATCTCGGGCTTTTTCACTTTTAGCAATCTTATGTTCCAGCCAACTCATAATTATACTACCAATTAACGTAGCTAAAAATACTAAACCAAATACACATAGATAAATTGCCAGAGTCTGGATAAGCGACAAGTTAAAAATTGGATTCAACATATTTACAAAAATAGGTGTGAGAGCAAGTACAAACGAGAATAGAATGGGGATCTTTCCAAAAAACTCTCCTAAAAAGATATCTCCTGCGCTAGTTGGAGATGCCAACAGGATTTCTTTAAATCCGATCTCAGTTTTACGATATACATTATTAAGAGGATACATCATAATTGCGATAAAGAAGATCATCATCACGTGTTCTATAATCATTGCAATAGAAGGAATTAAAATTGTAGAAATCTCCTCCATCCCAGCTAAGGTTGGCATAAATTGATCAAAGATTAATGGACAAAGATAAAAGGCCCAAAAGATTAGGAAAGAATATAAAACTAAGAAAAATGCTAATCTGTTTTTTCGAAATTTTGAAGTTCTAATTCTGATTTCATTTTTAGCAATTTTCGTCCATAAAGCCATGCTATATCACTTCCTTTTCTTTTTTTTTTTCTTATTGAGATTTTCACCATTAGGACCGTTTTCACGCCACGATAACAAGTCTTCTAGATGTTTTACCCCCATAATTTTAAGGTATGCATCTTCTAAGTCTTCTGCATTTTGAGATTCAATAATTTCCTTCGGACTCCCTTCCAATTTTAAAGTTCCTTTATCAATTATACCTATGATATCGCATAATTCTTCAGCTGCGTCAAGCAGATGAGTACAGATAAAAATTGTTTTGTCTGCTTTCTTCGCTAAATCTGATATAAGATCTTTAACCATTCTCGCTGCTGCAGGATCTAAATTAGATGTAGGTTCATCCAAAAAAATAATCTTGGGATCCTGAATTAAAGCTGCACAGAGACAAACCTTCTGTTTCATCCCGCGTGAATATCCTTCAAGTAAGTCGTTTTCACGTCCTTCAAGTTCGAATATATCAAGGAGCTCATCAATACGACCTGAAATAGTTGCTTTCGGTAAATAATACAATTCGCCGATAAACTCCAAGAATTCCTTTGCTGTCAATTTTTGATATAATCCAGGAGATTCTGGTAGAAAACCACAGATCATCTTCACATCATTTGCTTGAGTTAGAATATCATAACCCCCTATTGAAGCGGTACCATTTGAGGGTGAAATAATAGCATTTAACATCCTAACAGTGGTGGTTTTTCCTGCACCATTAGGTCCCAGAAGACCATAGGTACTTCCGTATGGAATTTCAATATTTAAGTCTCTTACAGCTACAATATCACCAAAATTCTTTGTGAGATTTTTGGTCACTATCGCATATTTTTCCATTTTTTATTTCTACACTTCCAAAATTTTTATTCATTTTTACTTATTTATATATTTTTAATTTTCAGCTTCTTTTTCGAATAGATCCTCAAACTTCATTCCTAATCCCTTAGTAATTCTATCTAATACCGTCTCATTAAAACTTGAAGTTAGCTCTTCGTCATCAATTTCGCTTAAAGAAGCTAATTTATCGATACTGATACCAGCTATTTCAGCAACCTCTTTTGATGCTGCTAATGATTTACCCTCTAAAATATCTTTAATTATTGGTTCTTGATAAAAAATCTCTTCTATGGGTTTTCTCAAGATTTCTGATAATTTGAAAGATATTGTCAAGGATGGATTATATGAACCCCGTTCTAAGTAATATATTGTCTGTCGAGAAACACCTACAAGATCAGCTAGTTCTGACTGGGATAAATCCAATTCTTCCCTAAATTGCTTTACTCTTGATGCGATTTTTTTCTTAAATTTCAAGTGTTCTCACCCATACTCTACTCTTTATGGAGCCAAAATAATCATAATAGTAAAAAAATACTAAATTTTATACTAATTTAAATAAATCTTCTATTTTACACTGAAGTACTTCTGCAATTTTATATGCTAACGCTAAACTTGGGTTATATCGTCCCTCTTCTAAGAAATTTATTGTTTGAATTGGTACTCCCACCTTTTCAGCTAAAACAGCTGCTGTGATATTGACACTTTCCCTTTTTTCTCTGATTGTTGTCTTTAAAGATTCTCCTTCTCGCATTTTTGAAAGGATATAACTAATAAAATTATCAAAAGCAAGCTCTTCCGGTTTAAAGATTTTATCTTCTAAACCACTTGGAATTTGAGAATATTTTGTCATCATTTCTTTTATCTTGTTCTCAATTATGTAAGGATCCTCAAGTCCTGGAATAAGACCTTCAGGACGTATATTGCCGCCACCACCTCCTCCTGTACCACTAGCTCCTGCGGTCTCTACCTTTACCGTATAGATGTTAAATAATCTATCGAAAACACCATTTGCAATATTAATATTTTGAATTCGAGTATAAGGAATTGTTACTCTTTTCTTTGTAAATACTCCATGGTGAATAGTTATGTTATTTTCGGATACTTCATAAGAATACTGCTTTACATACTTATTAAGATACCAGAGTGAAAATGGTATTATTAGAACCAAAGGCAGCAACACAGAATAAACTATCAGCCAAAGAAACAAATCTAATGTAAAAAATAATGGATCAAAAAAGTGCATTAACCAATATGACAAGATCATCCATAATGCATAAAATACAATATACCCAAGAATAATTTTAATAATTGACTTTTTCGTATAATTTCGAGAAATACCTCCTTGATATGTCATACTCATTTTATTTTTCCTCCAATTTTTTTTGATTTTTTATTTATGTAAACTATATTTGTACTAATATTTTGGGTTTTCAAATCTCGAGTAGTATTATTTCGAAATTATTATTCCCTATGTAATATTTGTTTACAATAATATTTAAATGTTTGGATCACAATTCATATTTGTGGTTTCAAAGGTTTGAAGTCTTACTTTTCTCGATGTAAAGTGAGCTTTACATTAATTATTCAACAATTTTGTTATGAAATTAGAATAAAAAAATTATGTTTATTACTAATAGAAGTAAATATATTTCTATAAGGAAAAGATAGCACTCACAATTTTGGTAATACTATAAAATGGATCAAGAATTTGACGTTGTTGTGGTTGGTGCGGGATTTGGAGGTCCTGTTGCGGCGCTAATATGTGCAGAAGCAGGATTAAGGACGCTTATCATAGAAAGGTCAGAAAATGTAGGAGATAAAATTATTTCTGGATTAACTATTCCATTTTATGGATTTTTATTTGGACCAAAATTCATAAGAGATGGAAATCCCCCGATTGAACGACCCTCAGATGGGATAGTGAATTACATTATCAAAGATATAGAGAAGGGAGATATTGAAATTGATGATTCATTAAAAATTCCAAAACCATTCTCACCAATATTTGCTTTTGGGTATAACGCGTATTGTAAACCTTTTTGTGAATGGGAGGTAAGAAAAGCAGTTGAAGCAGGGGCAGTATTGAAAAAATCCACCACAGTAATTGATGTTATAAAAGAGGAAGGCATCATTAAGGGGATTATAACAGATAGAGGGGAGAGAATTTATAGCCAAATTGTAATTGACGCAGAGGGATCAAAAGGATTATTAGCAATTAAAGCAGGTATTAGAAAAAAATATCTTCCTGAGACAATATCTTTAGCTGATACATATGATTATACTATGTTAAAAGAAGATATTGACAAAATTTTTGGTTATTCTGTGAAAATGTGTTGGGGATGGGATGAACAAAGGATAGCCCCTCCACTTGGATATGGAAACGGCTTGATGGTATGGCCTTATAGAAATAGTCTCCATTTTATGCAGGATCAATGTTTAAGAATTAATGGTGGTCCAGTACCTAATTTAAATAAAGATTTTAAGGAATATCATAAAAATATTACACAAAAATTACCTTGGTGGAAAAATATAGTAGCCCCTAGAGTCAAATTGAGGGCTAGAATGTGGGCAGGATTTGAAATCTATGTAGGCTTGAATAAGAAACTAAGAAGTATGGCTAATTATAAAGATGGAATGATATTGATTGGAGATGCTGCAGGACTCGAAAGCACAGAATTATGTGATGGCGTCCCAGCGGCATGGTTCTCTGCAGAAATTGCTGCAAACATAGCAATTCAGGCAATAGCTGCTAACAATACCTCAAAAACGTTTTTAGTAAAATATGATCGAAAATTAAAAGAACATGCTATAATAAATTGGTCTATTTCTGGAAAAAATAGATATGATTTACGGATTGCTCAAAAGGAGCAAAATATCAAAAAATTAAGAAAATACATTCATAATGGGTGGGGATTAGGGGCATTAACCCATTTTATGACTCCATTTTTTAAAACACTTCTTGTTTATGTGAGAACTGAACCGACTATTATAACTAAATGGATAAAAATGTTTTTTAGATATTATCAAAATTGGGTTTATGAGAGTTATGATAATTCCAGAAATTGGAAGGTCAAACAGATAAACTCCAAAAAGCTTAAAAGAATGGAAAAGAAATTTACTCGATATTTAGGAGTAATTGATTCTCTTTTAAAATCATTGAAAAAAAGACGAAAATTACTGTCTATTTTAATTATCCCCTTATCAAATTCTTTGAATAATATAATGAAAAATATTCTTCCTCTTTTTGAACCAATCTATTCTTTTATTTTGAAGCTGTTAACCCCAATTTCAAATCGCTTTAGTATAAAAGTAATGAAATTCGCTAAGTATGCTAATCCAAATATTTTTCAAAATTAGAAAGGAGAGAATTAAAATGGTAAAAAGTTTCAAAGACCTGCCCGGTGTGGAATGGATACAAGTTACAGAAGATTTTATAAAAATTGACGAAAAAAATTGCATAGGTTGTAGTTACTGTGTAAATGTATGTTTAGGGGAATGTTTTGAAATTGTTGACAAAAAAGCAAGAGTTAAATCCTTAGAAAAATGTATGGAATGCGCAGCTTGTTGGTATATTTGTCCTAAGGATGCTATTTTATTCACTTGGCCTAAAGGTGGTACTGGTTTTAAAAGTGATTGGGGTTAAATTTAATTATATACTGGGGTAATTCTTCTTATTGATAGTATACTCGACTAAAAAATTTCTTAAATACCCAAAAGCGTATGAGGATGCCTTCATATATTTTAATTAGGGTAAATTACTTGATTTTTTGTTTAATCGGATGGTAAAAGTACTTCCTTTATTTCTTCCTTCAGATTGAACTATAATTTTCCCCCCATGTAATTCCATAATCTCTTGGGCAATATAAAGTCCAATTCCTACCCCCTCAATATCTATATCTAGATTCTTCCCATACCGTTCGATTTTCCCGAATTTCTTAAATAACCGTTTTTTTTCTTCGGAGGTGATTCCCACACCTGTATCTTTTATTATAATATCAATGTGATTATCAGTTTCACGTGTTATTATAAATATTTTTCCACCAGAGGGTGTGTTTTTTATAGCATTAGATATTATATTAGTTAGTACCTCCATAAATCTTAGCCTATCAACTTGAAAATATAATTCTTCAGGGAGTTCAGCTAATAAAACTAATTTTCTATTATTTGCTACAAATTTCAAATCTTTAATACATTCATTTAAAATAGCGATTAAATTTTCTTCCGTCTTTCTTAATTCAAACACATGTTCATCTAATTTTGAGGTATCAATTAGATTATTTACAAGTTCCGTTAATCGGAGTGATCCTCGGTAAGCTATACCTAAATAAGGCAGAATAGTTTCAATAATATCGTTTTTATTAGTGTGAATTAAAATTTGAGATGCGCCAAACACTGAGGTTAAAGGAGTTTTTAATTCGTGTGATATTCGAGTAATAAGTTCTGCTCTTAATCTGTCAATCTCCATTAATTTTTTATTCTCTTCTTTAATGATAATCTCCGCTTTCTTTTTCTCAGTTATATCCCTTGACACTACGATAATTTTTGAAAGACCTTGATTATCTAAAAAAACTCTACTGGTGTATTCCAGCCATATATAATGCCCGTGTTTATGCTTGATTCGGATTTCTGCTTTATCAACAACCGGTAATGTATCGGCGTCAAAATGATTAGTTGAAATTTGTCTGGAAGTTACTAATCGTTGGACATCGTCAGGATTTATTAGCTCCCAGACCTTTTTTCCGATTAAATCCTTCTTTGAATAACCCAAAATAGTATGGTATGCTTTCTCATTTACATATTCATATTCATAATTGGTGTTAAGCATAGCAATTAAATCATTTGCGTTTTCCGTAATCAACTGGTATCGTCTTTCCAGCATTAATATTTTTTCTGTTAAATACACGATAACAGGAAATGCTAAGTATATAGCACCGAATAATACATTTGTAAGATAACTGAATTCCCAAGCTCCTACAATATCAAAGTTAGATAGAAAGGTCGCGATAGTGGTTGCCAAAGCAAGAATGAAAAATGAGGATAATGAAATATATTTAGCTTTTTGGGTTTTCTGATATAATCTAAAAATCATATAAATTGCTACTAATATCAGAAGAATAAATATAATCTGAATTACACCTAATATAATCGTAATAGCACTCAAGTGGACTTTATCTGGTATACGACGGCGGGAGTCTGAGGGAGATGAAAAATATTCATAGAAAACAGTACTGATGAAAATAAGAAGACTTAGCATAAAGATAACATTTCCAAGTAATCTATAAATTTCATTAAAAACCTGTAAATAGATGAAAAACTCCCCTATTGGAAATATTAAATACGTTGGAAGATAAATACGAAGATCTTCTCTTTTGATAGATACTAATATAAAGATAATCGTACCAACCAACACCAACAACGCAATTTGAAGATTAAAATGGGATTCATCTAACAGTTTTTTTCCACCTCAACTCATAATTGTATTTATTAAATAATTAAAATTCAAGAGCTATAATTTAAACTTGATAATTTAAAAGTTATGAAAATATATTCTTTGATTATTAAAGAAATCTAAGTTATTATTTAAATAAAGATCGATACTAATAAAAAAAAGAAAGATTTAGAAGATTAAATAGTATCTAAATATTGTTCAATAGAAACCCACAAGCTTAAATTTAAGTTCATTCAATT
>JBHLLI010000104.1:0-14489 GCA_048885765.1 Candidatus Hermodarchaeota archaeon | reverse complement strand
CTTTTACCAATAATCAATCCAATAATTGGATAAAATAAAATAGGAAAAAGAGGAAAGCCCGAATAAGAATTAGACCAAAAATATCCCAAAAAAAAGTCTAAAGGTGAATTTGTAATAAAAAAACCACCAAACAGAGCTAAAAAAATTGCAAGCATAGCTATGATGAAAGAAAATAATTCTTTTTCTCTACAATATTTTTCGATTAAAGTAAGTATAATTAAGGCTAAACCTGCAAATTGTAATATATCAAGACGAAAAAATTCCCAAATTGGAGCAGAAAAGCCTTCGAACAAAACAGGATAATGAAATGACATTAATTCAGTTCCAATTGAAAACGGTATCACAAATCGGAAAATATTCAAAACATAACCTAAACATATCAATTTTAATCCACGTGTTAATCCATATTTAACACTATTTTCCTGTTTAAATCCAAAAAATACACCCATTAGGGTCATAAAAACTGGAGCGGAAAAACCTCCTAAAACAATAGCAATTTCTATCATTATTGAATCGAAAAAGTTAGAGGTGGGATATTTTCCAAATACCCAAAAAGAATGCTGCAAAATCATAAAAATTATAGCAATTCCTCTTGCTAAGTCGAAATCCTTAAACCGAAAATTAATTGGATTCAGATCATTGCTTATTATTTGATTATTAGTTTGTAAAGAAGAATCATCCATTCTATTTTTATTCACTAAATTGAATATTATCCATTCAATTTTAGATATTGTAGGTTCTATTTTATTTTTTTTCCATATAAAAATATGAACTTTGGAGTGATTATAGAACGAAATAATATCTTCTAGAGTATTATTTTTATATTTCATTATCTTATTAAGTAGTGTCGTTTAAAATCCAGTATTGAATGAGATTAGAGGTAATTAAAAAATGGTAGGCCCAAAATTATCATACAAGATTTGTATTTTTGGTGATAAAAATGTTGGAAAGACAACATTGGTAACTCGTTATGTCATGAATAAATTTCATGAAAATATGCAAGCGACAATGGGGGCATCAGTACATATTAAAGACATAGAATTAGAGACTGGAGAAATTACACTTCAAGTATGGGATTTTGGTGGTCAAAGGAGGTTTAAATTCCTGATATCATCTTATGCGCGAGGTTCATCTGGAGGAATTTTTATGTTTGATCTGACTAATTATGAAAGCTTAGATGCATTAAAGGAATGGCTTCCAGAATTTGGGAAGTCCGTTAGATATGTACCTCTGATAATAGTTGGTGGTAAATTAGACCTTGAAGATCAAAGGGTTTGTAAAAAAGATGAAGTGTTAGAGATAATGAAATCCTATAATTTCCATCAATATATTGAATGTTCCTCAAAAACAGGAGAGAACGTAGAATTAGTATTTAGAGTGTTATTAAAAAAAATACTTGAAGATAAAGGATATAAATACCTAAAATTTAAGTGAATTAATATTAAACTCAAATTCCTTTCGTGATATATCAATATACCTTTCAAAGCTTTCCTTAATCTTAAGTTTCTTTAAGTAGATGGTACTCAGATCTTTTCATTCAATGAAAATTATAGTTCAAATTGAGTATTAATATATATAAAAAAATTTATAGAATGGAGAGATTTAGGTGTAGTAGTTGATTCATTTTGAATTATTTTACCTAATCTAACTCTTCCATTTACTATAGTTGTATTAAAAATAAAATAATTTATGGAACTACAATTACTAGTTCTACAGGCCACTTGTAGTCTCCAATATCTGGATCCAAAATCGCAACTTGATTCAATTTAACTTTTTCTTCTCCTCCTTCAGTTAAATATCCTTCCCCAGTTACGTGCATGAATGTTGCAACAGGAATAGTTTCTGGTGGATAAGTAGGGGGAAACAAGGGATCAGGGAAAACGTAAAATATTTCAAAAAGTGAAGGTAATCTTCCCCACTTTTCAAACCAATCATTTAACATTTCTGTATTGTAAAGAATCTTACACTGCATGTTATAGTTCATAATACCTGCGTATATTGGTTCGTAATTCCAATAAAAAGGGTAAGGACCAGTAGCATAAAAGTCGAATATCATAAATGGAACTTCTTTTACATGCAGGTTTATGGAAATTAATGTACTTTCTTCATCTATCTCTCTTTCCTGTATACACCCCCCATGCTGACATTGCTCTAAAAGTTTATACTCCCAGACAAGAAAGTTATATATGGGGATTGGTCCCGCTAATGGACCAAACCATTTTAAACCATGAGGATAAATGCATAACCCTGAATCAGGATCAGCCCAACTCAAAAAGGATCCTGGCATATCCCAAAGATCTAAAAAAACAGTATATTCTCCAGCATAATCGTCTATTGGTCTGATGGTTGTTTTTGCTTGAACTAGTGGGACAAGGCTAAAAATGCAAATACCCAAAGTTACTACTAATATCAATCGAAGTTTTTTCATTTTTTTACCTCTAATTGTTTTATTCAAATGCATTTTGAAAAAGATCTAAAATCTGATCACTGATCTATTTTGATATAGTTCACTTCTTTTATTTGGTATCAATCGCCTTCTAACAGATCATTGATCGATAATGATCAAATATAATTTAACACATGTTAATATTTAACAATTTTGTCCAATCTTTTTTCTTATGCTTTTGTATAAAATAATAAGAGTTCTCTATTAGACAAGCGTAAAAGCTAACTTTTTAGGATATCTTCTAGAGTAAGCTTTTTATTTTCTTTTTCTTATTTTTATAGTAATTAGCTTTAAGAACATTTAGGGACATGTCCAATGCCTTATTTCATCAATGATGGAGTCAAAATTTATTATGAAATAGAAGGAGAAGGGCCTCCAGTGGTAATGATCCATAGTCTTACATCGAACCTTGAAAAGGATTGGATACAAAGTAATTGGGTCAAAACCTTAAAAGAGAGTTATCGATTGATTCTTTTAGATTGCCGAGGTCATGGAAGAAGTGATAAACCTCATGATGCGTCCTCTTATGGACTAAAAATGGCTGACGACATCGTAAAGCTTATGAAATCTCTGTCTTTTGAGAAGTTTAATATATTTGGTTACTCCATGGGAGCAAATATAGCATTTTGGATATTGTTAACTAAATCTAACCTCCTTATTTCAGCTATTCTTGGAGGACTTAATATAAGTCTAGATGAAAGACAAGTGATGAAAGTCAATGAACTCAACAGACAGATAATTGAGGCACTTAAAGCTGACAATATTATTCAAGTAAAAAAACCTATGGCCCGTTCATACCGGAAGTTCGCAGAATCAAGTGGAAATGATTTATTAGCTCTAGCCGCTTTATTTACCAGTATATTAAACCATGAGTTAACCGAAATTATCACTTCTCCAGCCCTATTGAGAGAAACTCTTAAAGATATTCATGTTCCTGTAATGACTGTATTAAGTTCTGGTGAAATCATATCTGGTGGCAATAATTCAGTTGTGCGATTAATTCCAGATGCATGTAACGTTCAAATCCAAGGTACAGATCATTTTAAATTGAAATCAGACCCAAAATTTCACATGATCGTAAAAGCATTCCTAAATTATGCGAATCGAAATGAATTATCGAATTATTAAGCGCAAAAGCAAAGGAATATGTTTGGGTAGATAGATATCTCGATTCTCATTTCTTTTTTATAAAAAGTTGAGCATGTGACATAAGTAAAATATTTAGAACATAGGTTATATCGATTAATAGATAAATATCTATGTGAAACGTCCCATATCTAGCGTTTCCTATTAGAAGATCAGAAAAAACAAATAAACTTGATGCGATAACAATAAAATAACGAAATAATTTTGATCTTTGATTGTATCCAAGTCCAAACCAAGATATGCAAGCCATAGAGCCAATAGTAACGACATACGGGACTACTATTAATGATTCAGTACCATTCCAAACAAAGATAAAAAAAACCAGTGGGATGAATATAATCCAAAATATTATAGAAATTAAGAAAATTTTACGAAGTTTTGGATGACCTAGTTGAACTGATGGGTTGATGATTACTATTCCAGAAAAAGCTATTATTAGGGATATTTGCATTAAAAGATATATTAACATTCCAATAATAAAGTCATATGCAATAACGATAGTGGCAATGAGTCCAACGACCATTGCGATAACAATCCAGTTTAAATAGCGATCAGGACTAAGTTGACGGTTTTCTACAAGATTTGTCTTCTGAATGACTTCTTTAAAATTATCAGTGTCTATAGAATAAAACCTTATAATTAAAGTTGAAATTGTTATTAAAATACTGGCGAGCCAGGCAATAATCAAGATTTTCGATCCTTGAATCTGATTAATTACTTCAGAAACTAAAATCATTATAAAACCCGATATTCCTATGAGGGTGGGCAAAATTAATCTTATTGATAGTTTATTGGTCATTCCTCCATCTTCTCAATCTAATATTATATGAGTATATTCATAAAATTATTCAAAAATTTAAAAATTTTATTAGCAAGAGGGAGCACGAATAAAAAGCGGTAAGTGATTATGGTTTAAGCTTTAAAGTGGCCCCTATTAAAACTATCCGCAGAAAAAAATTAAAAAAAAAAAAGGATCTCTATAAATACTGGTCTCCTAATTTTTTATTATCGAATTTTAACTAAATTCTCGTATGAATGTGAATGTATATAATGAATTGGACCGCCTTTTTAAATTAACACCTGGTTATATTGATGAGATGTGTAAAGTGGCAGGGGAAGCTTTTCAAGATGATCCTGTTTCTATTTTTTCATTTCCTGATGAAAAAGAGAGGAAAGAAAAACTACAATATGGATTTAGAATGATCTATAATTATGGAATGAGACATGGAGTGGCTTATGCAACATCTAATAATTTAGAAGGAATTATAGTATGGTTACCTCCCAATAAAGTCTATCCATCAACCTGGACTATGATGAGGCATGGTGGTTTTTATGCAATGCGGAAAGTAGGGTTAAAATTCAAAGCAATGAAAAGATCTATAACTATATTTGGGTATATAGAAACTAGACATAAAGAGCTTGCACCCTATGATCATTGGTATCTTCAAAATATTGCCGTAAAACCAGAAGAACAAGGAAAAGGATATGGAAGTCTTCTCTTAAGGGCTATGATTCCAATAATAGAAAATGAAGGATATCCTATTTATTTAGAAACGAATAAGGAAAGAAATTTGGGATTCTACCAGAAACATGGATTTGAAATCATTGAGCATGTAATAATACCTGAAACCGATGTACCTCTTTGGTGCATGTTAAGGGAGATCTAACCCTATGAACCTAATAAAGATCATAAATATATCAATTTTTTAATTATCTTTTTCTTATTTATTATCAATAATTGTTTTATTAATACAAGTAGTTGTACCGAGAAAAATATTAACAAAATCATCGACACTCTCGAGATCTGTACATCTGAATTAGAAAAATCTACTAAATACGACTAAACGTACAAAATTATAAAAAATTAAAAAAAAAAAATTTAATTATCTAATCTCTGAACCACATAAAGCGCAGAAATTTCCTATTTCTGATAATTTAGCTCCACAATTTGGGCAGAAATTGATTTTTCTATCAGGATCTTTTATTGGCTCAGGTGTGGGTAAGTCCACTTGCAATTCAATAGGTTCTGGAGCATCATAAGTTGATAACTTGTTAAATGTTGCCAGATTGAAATATCCTTTAACTTGATAGATAAATCCAATGATTGCCGGAACGATTAAAAACCATAATGAACTTAAGAGTGCACCTGTTTTAAGTCGATCACACCCCTCAATTGCTTCTTCAGATATATTAGCTGGAAACATCTTGTAATTATTCTCAAAAAACGCTTTCAAATTTTTCCAAGCTTTCATTTCAGCTGCTACACCCACATAAATGAGCACTATACCCACTATCATAAGAATTATGGGTATAGAAAGCGAGATGTAGAAAGGGAAAGGAGATGGGAAAAAGTAAAATAAACCAATGTTAACCCCTCCGATTATCAAGACGACCATCCCACATATTCTCGATATAACACCCTTGATATATTTTGAGCGAAATTCACGTAATGATGAGTTGTTTAAGATTTTGTTTGCCCTTTTAAGAGTTCCTATTGCAATAAAGACAAAAATCATTGCGATAAGACCGGCCATTCCTGTGGTAATGCTGACAATCGTTAAAATTGCAGCTACTTGAATATACTTACCAAAATCGTGGAATTCTTTTCTAACACTTATATTTGACATTTTTTTTTACGAATTTTAATTTTTAAATTTTATTATACTCTCTCAAAGATAATAGATTAAAGAACGGGAGTCCATTAATTGTATAATTCTTTTAGAAACCTAAAACTAGATAGATTCTAAATAACAAGCTATATTGTATTGATTATAATGATCAATATGGATAAATAATAAATGATAAAGCTAATTAAAGATAAAATTTCTCTCTATAATCGATTTCAGAAAGATATCTATCTATTCGCATATCATATTGGGGATCTAGATGATTTTTATTTTTCAGATTGTAAATGGTTTGGAATAGAAGAGAATGATCAGGTTGTAGATGTCGTTTTATTATATACTGGGTTAAAAATTCCAACACTTTTGTTATTTGGGTCAAAAGAAAAAATACAATATATAATTGAAGGGATAATAGAAAAGCTTCCTAATCGTTTTTATTGCCATTATCAAGACGACTTCCATAAAAAAATAAAAGAACATTATAAAATGACTCATTTAGGAGAACATTTTAAAATGAAGTTTCAAGGAGAGCTTTCCAAACTGTCTGAGATTGATACGAGTGAAACGATCCACCTAACTGAGAAGGAAAAAAATGAATTGGTTTTATTGTATCAAGAAGCTTATCCAGAAGGTTATTTCATCCCACATATGTTGAAATCCGGTAAATATTATGGTTTGAAAGTAAATAATAAATTAGTTTCTGTTGCTGGTGTCCATGTTTTTTCGCAATTATATAATATTGCTGTATTAGGAAATATTACGACTCACCCCAATTTTCGAAGGAGTGGTCTAGCAAATAAGTGTACTGCCAAATTGTTGAAATCGTTTTACGGAGAGGTTAATCAAATTGGATTGAATGTTAAGAAAGATAATACATATGCTCTCCAATTATATGAAAATCTTGGCTTTAGAGTGCATTCTACCTATAATGAAGCCTATTTCGAGCGAGTATAATATCAGAGATCTAGCAAAGTTTTTCTATTTTCTCGTATTTCATTTTTAATAGAATTTTATAAAAAATGATTGCTGGGAGTGTAATTATGGAAGAATTCAGAATCGAAAGGCTGAAACAGAAGATATTGAGGTTCAATGGACTGATGGAAGAACTTTCTCAAGAGTTTAGTGTTATTTATTTGGAGGGCGTAGAAGACAAGTTGCATGATCTCGTTCTGGAAATGATGATTTCATTAGATAAAGCTCGCGAGATGGTTAAGAAAGTGTCTGATTTAGTTTTAGGTAAGCGTAAGGGCAAATGAAAAGAGTAGGGTATGTTAGCAATTGTAGCGGCAGTTCTTGTTTTCCCATTAATCTTAAATTCAAAACAATGTTTTATTACCAATGAAGTCACTTTTAGTTCTATATTCTTATCATCATAATAATACTGAGAAAATCGCGAAAGTTTTCTCGAAAGTTCTTGACGCTCAAATAAAAACACCCCAGCAAGTTAATCTAGAAGAGCTTGAACATTATGAGTTAGTAGGTTTTGGTTCTGGCATATATGGCGCAAAACACCATAATGTTCTACTTGATCTTGCTGAAAATCTTCCACAAGTAAATAACAAGAAAGCATTCATTTTCTCGACCGCTGCTTTAACAGGAAAAGCCAAAATCGCTAAAGATCACTCGGAACTTAGAGAAAAACTTCAATCAAAGGGTTATATGATTCTCGATGATTTTCAGTGTAAGGGATTTAATACAAATAGTTTTATAAAATATTTTGGTGGAATAAATAAGGGAAGACCGAATGCTGAAGATCTTAAACACGCAGAACAATTTGCTCAAAACCTGAAGCAGAACCTACAATAGAATTTTCTGTTAAAATCAATGTGTAAAATAAGTAGACCACTTATTAAAATCCGCCAGCTTGAGTAGCCATTACAGTAATTACATCTTTTTTTGGATGAATTCCAATTTTTGAGAACATTAATTGATCAGGCAATACTTTACCTTTAAAGATGAATTGAATTGCTAATATCGGATTCAATCTGTACTCGCGTTGTACAGTTTTTTTGATTTCTGCTATTGAATTACTTGGATCTAATTCTATCAATTTGATAGCTTGATCTGGAGGAACCCCAGTGAGTCTAAATCTATATTGGGTAATTTTTAATATCACTCCCTTCTCATTTATTTCAAAAATATATTTAAAATTTGTATAAAAAAGTCCACGGAAAAAACAATAGAAGTATTTTTTATAGAACATGAATTTACTGTAGTATGGGAAAAAAGAAATCTATTCAAAAAGGATTAGAATCACTTGCATTTAAGACATTTCTAGCCTCACTTACTATTCCGAAAATTAAAGAAATTATTACCAAATATAATCAGGAAGCAGATAGTAAGGATAAAAAACTAAAAGGTTATTCCGGTCTTAAAAAGGATGAATTAGTGAATTTTATTAACTCACACTTAGATAATAGTGATAAGAGTAGGTTGTATAAAGATTTAGAAAAAAATTTTGCTGAGGGTTTGTTATTAAATGCGATTTCATTAATAAGTGGAGAACATAAAGTTGAAAGAATTCAGAGTGCTGTCGTCATTGCAGGGGGAAGTGGATATAATGTTTGGTTTTCAAGTAAGTATGGATCTCATAAAGCATCTCTTCAAGTCATTGATAATACGGTCGATAGAACTTGTAATTGTGCCATTGGGAAAAATAATGGATTATGTTTGCATCAAATGGCAATTTATCTTATGTTAATAGGTAAAAAAATCATTTCTTCAAATAATCTACCTTTTAATGTAGAAAAGAAATTTTTTGATTCTATCCAAAAAAGATTGGAATTAACTGCTACTCAGAGTTTATTTAAAGAGGATCCAGCTATAATGCTTGAAGGAGACTATAAAATATACATAAACGATAAGTTTATTACATTAGAGTGGGGTGGAGAATACGCTGGTAAAACCACAAAGGATTTAGCAAACGAAGATGTTGGTGTTGAGACGTGGGTTACTAAAAAAGTGGTAGATTTAGTGTCAAAAGTTATGAGAACAGGAGCGACCGGGAAACCACCAAAAATATTAATAGATAATTATAATGTTATTTCCAAAATTTTGGATAATTCCAAGCATTGGGAGAAAATTTTAAAGAAATTTGCTGATCTTAACGATCCTGATCTCCCTAAGGACGAAAAAGAGTTAGAAAATTATCTAAAAAACAATCTAAAGGAAACTACTGCGGAAATGTCTGTTGAACCACCTTTTTCAGCATACATGGGGAATGAATCGTTTATTTTTGTGAGCTATACTCATAAAGATAAAGCAGATGTATATCCAATACTTCAAAAATTGCATCATAAAGGTTTTAAAATCTGGTATGATGAAGGGATTCCCTTAAGTACTGATTGGTGTAATACTATAGCAGAAAAACTAATGCAATCAAGTTTATTCCTCTCTTTTATATCTCCCTACGTAATGGAATCAGATAATACACAGGATGAGATTCATCTTGCTATGAATGAAAAGAAACCGTATTTAGCAATATACTTAAAAGATACTGAGCTAAATCCCGGATTAAAGATGCGAATTCGAAGAGTACAAGGAATTTTGAAGCATGAAATGGAAGAAGATCAATTCTATAATAAATTAATCGATGATCTGAACAATTTACTCAAATAATATAGGTTAGGAGACTCATAAGCTTCCTAGGACTTAGATGCAATTTAAGAAATTTCGTTGAGGAATTAAATTATCAAATTCATTAAGAATAAACTGCAGACTGAGACTAACCAAAATAATGCAATTAGTACAGGCAATCCTAAAATTAGAGTTAAAATCCAAGATTTCACTCCTTTAAAATTCCACATACTCTTAACCCTAACTCTTATTATTATATTAAAAACATCTTAATTCTCATTAAAAAATCTATGTAATAGCAAAATTAATGTCTAACAAGAAATTAAGAACACCCACTTTTTTCTAAAGAAATCTTTAACATTCTTGTAAAAGTTTAAATTTTAAGGTATTAGTTCATCTTTTGCCGAAATCTAATATAAGTACTTAATTTAAATAAATAAATGGAGAGATGAGAAAAGAAAATGCTATTTTTAACATATTGGGAATTAAATGAAAATTTTGATCCTTCAAAAATGGCAGAACTTGGTCAGGAATTAACGGAAAAGAAACTTTTTCCGGTAGAAGGAGTAAAACTAATTGGATGGTATGTGAGTGCTGGGGACATGTGGGGGGTTACTGTATCAGAGGCTGATACTGCAGAGCAAATTGCAAGGGGTAATCATATGTGGAGGATTGCTCACCCTGGCTTTTTTAAATTTATAAAAACTACACCTGCTATGGAAGTAGTGAAAGCAGTTCCAGTCGGTATTCAATTGGCTAAAGATATAAGAGGATAAGATAAAAGTTGAAAATGTGTATTACTAAATCTTTTTTATTTTCTTTTTGAATGAATAAAAACTCTTAATTTTCTTTTAAATTAAATTAACTAGATTTTTAGATGTAATGTTTCAAGTATATTTTCATTCAAGAAATAGAGGGTTTTCTTATAAGTTTTTTTCTTTATAACAACATTAAAATCTTCAAGTATTTGAAGGTATTTTGAAATTGTATTATGGTGCATCCCGAGATAATTCGAAAGGTGTGTTTTAGTTATCCCATAGGCATTTTCTTTTAAATACTCAATGATTTTTTTACTCTTTTGTTTTGATGTGAAATATCTGAACTGATTATTATTTTCCTCAAAGTTCCTCTCAAAAAATATTTCATGGTTTTCAAAATCTTCCCTTCTAATGAAACCAAACTTCTCTAACATATCAATGTGCCAAATCACTACAGGTTTGTTTATCTCTAATTCTTTTACAATTCTATTAAAATAAACCCCGGGATTTTTTACAATAAATTCATAGATTGATCTTCTGATTTCATTATTTAAGATTTCAGATCTAGATAATCGTGTGCCTTCCCGAATAAATTTCTTCTTCACTAGAGAGCGAAGAATTTCTTCTATTGCACGGAAATTAAGGTCTACTGAAGCTTTCTTGAGTTTAGCTTCAATGAAATACATTACTTTTTTCATATTAAAAAATTTATTTTGATTAAGATATTCCTGGACTATGGATAAAATGAGATGTTCATGTTGTTTCAATTCAACTGGCATTATCCTACGATATCTTAATTATTTCAATTTTGTGTTTTTATTATCATTTCTCTAAGGAATAATTCTCTTTCATGAGGCGATAAACTCAACATCTCATTGATGAATTCTCTTTTCTCGTTTTCCTCAAAACCAAGTTTCTCTATTTGCTCATAAAAATTTACTGAAACAGCTGTTATATTGATATCTCCCTTATGATAAAGTTTATCAATAGCATCTTCACCTTCAAGTATCTGAAGTGCTAATTTACTGTCAAAAAGTGTATCATATTCATCTCTTTCAAGAAGTTCTAAATAGTCCTCTTCCCCTTCCCGTCTACGTATCTTTAGAGGCTTTTCCCTGACACTTGCATGGTATATCGAATAAACTGCGACTACACTTAAAGCACCCATAATTAAAGTAAAAACTACTAAAGGTAAGAGTGAACCTTGCTCGGTTATTAAAATGTCTTCTATGCCAATTTTGTAAGAATGATAAACAGAAATTGCCCGTGGGTAATTAATATATATTTTTTGAGAGTTCTCTGGTGGGCTGTCTGGCAAAATTTCACTTATGGATATATTCTTTGAAACTTCATCAACACTTGCAATTTTACTCCACGAATAAAATCCATTATACTTTTCTATTGTCGTTATTAATCCTTCTTCATTTTCAGCATAACCATTCTCTTCGTCCTCAGTATCTTGCTGTACTTCGAAAATTGTCTCTGATTCCAGCCTTGAATATAAGGCTAGTTGTGAACTGGAATTAAAGTATGTAAAATTCGCTATCTTAATATCAATTTTCGCTTGAGTGGGGATTAATAATGAATTTTCATAGAGAGTAAATTCTTCTGCAAAATAGATATCTACTGTGAGTGTCTTATTCTCAGTTTGAATCTTAAAGTGGTGAAGGACACTCCCACTTGAACTAGTTGAATTTTCATAGATGGCAGGAGAAAAATCGCTTAATGAGAAATTTAGAATATTTTGATCAATCTCAGGATTGTAAATTCCATCAATATCAACATCGATAAATTCAACGAGCTCTCGAAATGAAATACCAAAAAGTAGTTCGAAATCTTCTTCTAAGTGTGATTTATACCCAATTTGAAATCGAATACCATCTGCGTCATAGACAATCCCAAATGTTATCAGATCTTTCTTTCTATTACTTTTTCTAACGGATTCAATTGAAATTTCATTAGCTTCTATAGCAATGTCTATTTCTCTTTTGTTAAGGGCTTCAAAACCATCATCTACACCATCATCGTCATCATCGCCATAAGCAAAAACAAATCCAGTAGTCAAGCTAAAGAGAACTATCATAAAAAGGAAGATAGCCAGACATTTCGTTCTTTTTTTCATTTCTACACCTTGTATTGAATTTATTGTTAGAATTAATCCTTTAATTTTGATATATAAAATTATTCTTATAACTCTTACATGCCAATTGACTTTAATTTTTATAATTTATTAAAATAATAAAAAAAAACTTTTAAATGTTAACGGATTCTACGCTTTATAAGAACTATACCAACGATACTTGCTACAGCAGCCGTGGAAATTACTCCAGTTGTTATAAAAATCGGAATATTTCCATTTAAGACCATCCCAATGAATATCCCAATTTTTGGATCATGATATATATGATTTCCTCGGGGATAGCAGATTAGGAGCACCTGAACTTCCTCACATTCATATTCTAGCTCTTTCGTTAATACCTCCATTTCGATCCCATCAATAAGTGCGGTTTCCTTCCAGCTAAAGAATCCCGAATATTGATTGTTCTTAGTAACAACATCTTTTTCATTGGTGGCATACCCGTCTTTCTCATCAACAGTCTCCTCCCTTTTATTGTATTTTTCCTCAGACCACAGTTTTGTAATTAAAGCTAGCTGAGAATTATCCTCCAAATACTCATAATTTGTAATTTCGAGATCAATCTTAACTTCTGTTGGAGAAATTAACATTTCATCGACATATACAAATTCTTCTACAAGATAAATATGCGCAGCAAATACTCCATCAGTAGTATTAAACAGAAGATAATGCAGGTTTGTGTCATCTGAAATAGGAGTAAGATTATATTCGATAGGTTGAAATGAATTTAATCCATAATCAGATATTATTTCATCATGTTCTTCATCTAGAACTCCATCTCCATTAAGATCAACGAATTCAACGATTCCTTTGAAAAATACCTCAAATATCAGCCTGTACTCAACTCTTTCCTCACAGTACTCACCCCCTAATGGAACAATCTGTTCTTCTTCCTTCGGAGGCTCCTCCTCTACAACTTCTTCATATTCACAAATAATTGTTCCATAAGATACCCGTACAGATAGTCCATACTCATTATATGCAACCCTTAGATCGATTATATCTTTCTTATCTTCGGATCTCCGAATAGAGGCGACCTCAACAACATATTCTCCTATCCATATTTCGATGTCTCTCTTTGTTTGCTCTTCGAAAGTATCATCTACTCCGTCTCCATCTTCATCAGGGATATCATCAGGGACAGCATCTCCTCCTTCCCCTTCCCCACCATCAAACCCATAACCATTGCTAACACTTAATAATAGAATCCCTATAACAAAAAGTCCAAATATTATATATTTTGATTTCATTTTTAATCTCTTTGTGATAATTTTGTGATTAAACAAGTTATATTAATAATTCTGAAACTGCTATTTAAACAGCTATTGATAGTTTTTGCAGTATTGTTTTACCCAAAATATGTTTCAGTTTAATTTTTACTTATTATGTTTTAAGAGTGGATTTATCCAATTCAGAAATTTCAAAATTAGGTCATAAATTAGAAAAATTAGGTTTTCTTCAATTTTTTGAGTTCTAGTGAGTTCTTAAACGTATTTAAGCCTATAATTATTTAAATGAGGTGATAAATTTTAAGTTTTTGAAACGCCTGGAAATTGATACTGCAAAATCTAACAAGACTCATTTAAATATTATTCTATGGAATAAATTCATAGATGTTGAATATTTTGTTTAATATCACGTAATTAGGAGATAGGAAATGGAAGTTTTTGAATTGAATGGATATAATATTCATGTTTCGGTAAAGATACCTCATCTATATGAAGTAGTCCTTACGTTTTCTTATCAATTTTTGATTTTTAACAATGAAGGAAGAAAAATGAACTATCCTTTTAGTATTATTG
>JBHLLI010000103.1:0-14603 GCA_048885765.1 Candidatus Hermodarchaeota archaeon | reverse complement strand
GAAGAAATGAAAAATAGAATTAAACCATATGAAAAACCTGAAAATATACGTTATCCCAATAGTGAAATATCAATTGAAGTTAGGGATCTTAAGAAACATTTTAGCGGAAAGAAAGGCTATGATGATGTGAAAGCAGTTGATGGAATTTCATTTCAAGTTAAGTCTGGAGAACTTTTTGGTTTTTTAGGACCAAATGGCGCAGGAAAAACAACAACTATTCAAATATTGATTGGATTGCTAAAACCAACAGAGGGGACCGCTTTAGTAAATGGATATGATATTCATGAAGATCTACCAAATATTAAAGAACTGATTGGAGTTTGTCCACAAGAACCTGCTGTTTTTAAACAACTCTCTGGCAAAGAAAATATTGCGCTTTTCGGGAATCTTCATTTAATGCCTAAAGATGAAATAAAAAAAAGGACAGAATTACTTTTAAAGACTCTTGATCTTGCAAAAGCCAGTAAAAGAATGGCTAAAGGTTATAGTGGTGGGATGCTTCGTCAATTAAATTTGATTATAGCATTGATTCATGATCCAATGATATTATTTTTAGATGAGCCTACAGTTGGTATGGATCCACGAGTTCGAAGGAAAACATGGGAATTTATAGGAAGCTTAAAACAAGTTAACAAAACAATATTCTTAACTACTCATTATATAGAAGAAGCAGAAGTATTATGTGATAGAGTTGCCATCATAGATTATGGAGTTCTATTGGATATTGGTTCACCTAAAGAATTAATGGAAAAATATCAAACAGATAGTTTAGAAGGTGTGTTTATGAAAATTACAGGTAGAAGAATTATGGAGGGGATGTAAATGAAAATGCAACGAATTATAGCGTTATTAAAAATGGAATTAATTAAAACTATTCGAGAACCAGCCTTTTTGTTTTTGATGCTTCTATTTCCGGCTGTACTTACATTGGTCTTTGGTATCGCTTTCAGTGATCCTGCTCTTGGTATGAGTTTTGATCTAATGGCACCAGGATTATTTGCGTATGCGTGCATTTTTATAATTATGACAGTTGCTCAATCTTTTAGTGATATTAGAGAACAAGGGTTGTTAAGAAGATTAAATTCAACCCCTATGACTTCTGGAGATTTCATGGGAAGCCAAATCATTTCAAATATGATTATAGCTATGTTACAAGTACTTATTGTATTCCTTCTAGCATTACCTTTTGGATTCAGTCCTAACGCTAATGTAGGTGGAATATTATTTGCATTTCTATTAATGGCGATGTTGTCTCTTAGCTCGGTAGGATTAGGCCTTATCACAGCAACAATCGCAAAAAGCTCTGGAACTGCAACTGGATTGTCGTTTATTTTCATCTTACCTCAGATGTTTTTTGGTACATTTATCCCGATTACTGAAAACACTAGAATCTTTGCTATTATACTCCCAAGCCGTCATATGACAGACGCGATAATCTCAATATATAACGGAGTTTCTGTACTAAGCAGTGAAATCATGATTAACTTTGCTTATATCTCGATAGTAAGCATTGTAATCGTATTAATTGGTATATTTGTATTTAAAAAGTTTGGAAATAAATAATCTCTAACTCTTTTTTTTTAATTTCATTCTATATTTAATGAATTAGAATCTGCTATATTTACTGAAATTTTTCTTTTATACTTAGTGATTAAATAGAATGTAGATGACATAACAACGATAGTTAAAACAATACCTACAATTGCAGCTCCATAATCATTTGTTATCCAACTTAATAATGGTATCCATGGAGAAACTAAACTATCAAGCCATGATTCACCATATAGGTCTATTAAAACGCGTTCTAATCCATCAGGAGCGTTAGACAAAAATCCTAATGTAAATCCCACTCCGATCATCAGTAATAATGTTCCTGTAACAATAATTACAGATGTTATAGGTCTTTTATATTTACTTATATTAAGACTTATTGTTTTATTTAGCATAATAGGTTCTGTTGTTATAAAATTAGGTTTCACTCTATATATATAAAACACTATCAATCCAGAGATTATCGCTTCTCCAACGCCAATTAAAAGATGCCAATATACCATTGCTGGGATTGCAATCTCAATGGGAACTACCCCAACAAGAGATATCTCAATACTACACATAAATGCTGCTAATACAATGGCAATATAAGATCCTAAGGCGGTACTAATTGTAATTTTAATCTCTTTCTTAAGTGTTGTTTTATTAAGCATTTTTACTATAAATAAAACAATATAAAATCCAATAATTCCTCCAACTATCCCCATATTAAAAGCATTTGCTCCTAAAGCTAAAATGCCGCCATCTCCAAATAAGCTTTGTACTACTAAAACTAGAAAAAGAATAATTACGGAGGCCCATGGACCTAAAATAACGGCAATTAGAGTACCGCCAACTAAATGACCTGAGGTTCCTCCTGGAACAGGATAATTCACAAACTGAAAAGCAAATATAACTGCTGCTAAAACCCCTATATATGGAACTAATTTATCTGAATCTTCCTTTTCAAATCTTTTTCCCATCTTGAAATAACCAAGAATCATAACTATAATAACTATTATCCATAAGCTAATAGTAGTAATTGGATCCAGTAAACCATCTGGTATATGCATTTTTAATTCACAAGCGTTAATTTTTTTTAATATGAATAATTAGAATGTTACTAATTTATAGCAGAGTATGAAAAATTATAAATGTTACTCTTTTAAAAATTAGTATGATTTCAACCAAATTTTAATGGAGACAAGGATTTTTGAAAACAAGTTTACCTTTTAGGCTTGAAAATGAAAATATATATCTAGCTAAATTACATCCGTTAATTAGATTTATTTTACCCTTTATATTGGTACTCCCTTTTTTAGTTGTTGAAGATATTTACTTAATAATTACAATATTTTTAATTACTTTAATCCTTGATTTTTTACTTCGAATTAAGATTCTAAAAATATTTTCAAGATTAAAATTAGTTATTCCTTTTGTTTTTATAATTACTGTCTTTATACCATTTTATATTGGAGAAACAGTTTTAATTAACATAAATGTTGGAATTCAATTAATAATTTATAGGGAGGGATTTTATCTTGCTTCTCTTATTTTTTTACGAGTTTTTGCTTCGTTATTTGTGTTTATGTCTTTTTTTTCATCATTAAGCTATTCTGAATTTATAAGTGCATTAACAAAGTTAAGGATCCCTTCATTTCTAATTGGCTCTCTAATAATTATGCTACACTACATCCCAATTTTAGCTAGTTCTAATATTAAGATACTAGAATCTCAAGAAATGAGAGGAAAGAAAATTACTACCTATTGGCAAAAATTAAAGACTCATGGTTATATAATGGGTAAAACTATTATCATGAATATGGAAAGAAGTGAAAAGTTATATGATAGTTTAAAATTACGCGGTTTTTCGGGTAAGATTACTTTTGCTCCAAGAAAAATCAAACCAATAGACATGATGTTATTAATTTCATTTGTACTGATGCAATTTTATTTTGTTTTGATAATAAACTTACAATCATTTTATGAATGGGTGTTTGCACTATTTATGCTTTAGAAGTAGAAAATCTGAATTTTAGTTATAATGGCGGGTTCACAATCCAAGATATCTCATTTAAATTGAAAGAAAATACAATAAATGCATTAACAGGAAATAATGGTTCTGGTAAAACAACTTTATTAAGATTATTAGTTGGATTATTAAAACCAATATCTGGTCATATAAAGATTTTTAATGAGATTCTAACAAGGAATAGGCAAAGGCTGTGGGAGATAAGAAAAGGAATTGGCTTTTTATTTCAAAATCCAGATAATCAGTTATTTGCTCCCACAATAGAAGAAGACATAAGCTTTGGAGCAAGAAATTTAAAATTAGATGAAAAAGAAGTCGAATCAAGAGTAAATTGGGCTTTAAAGGCTGTGGGCTTATCACAATTCAGAACTTATTCACCTTTTGATCTTTCTTGGGGTCAAAGAAAAAGAGCTGCTCTGGCAGGTCTATTGGTAATGAAACCCAAACTGTTAATTTTAGATGAACCTTTTGCAAATTTAGACTTTAAATCAATTTATAACCATCTAAAAATTATAGAAAAGCTGAGAAAAGAACAGGAAATAACTATATTCTTTACAACTCATAATTTATTTTTTGTAGAACACTGGGCTGACGAACTTATAGTGTTAGATAATGGGCAAGTCATATTTGAGGGAACCCCAAAAGATGGATTACAAGATCTAAGTGTAAAAAAATTACTTGGATCATATAATGATATTCTCTCGCTGGTTAAAAAAAGCCGATAATAAAATAATAAAATTAATTTTTCTATTAAATTAATTTTAAATTTGTACAATATATGTTCTTATAAACTTCTGGTGATTAGACATTCATTTAGTCCTAACTTTTTTCCATCAAATAAATGGTCCGAGTGTTTTAATGTCTTACCCAGATGAAAAATTAGAAGAAAACCTAATCAATAGGTTAAAGAAGTTTTTTGACTTAGATATCGGTGAGACTTTTTTTGAGATCATTCTAATAACTAAAAAAAAGAAAATCATTAATTTTAATTTCGAAATCCCGTCAGAATGGGCACGTGGCAAAAAAGAATTTGTTATGCTCTCTTTAATAATGAAAATTGAATATAAAAGTGAAGATCTCTATGCGTTCCTTGTAGATTCGAGTTATAAAATCCTTAAAACAGAGAATGTATATAAAGCCTTTTATAAAAATTCAGATTTCCATTATAATGATATTGAAATCGATCTTAACTATGAGATTATCAGAAAAATTCTCTTTGAGTGTTTAAACAATTTGATATTAAGAATTGAAGATAAGATTAAGGGTATAGATAAAAAAGAACCTTTCCCTTTTTCTTAAAAATGGAAATTTTTATAATTTCAATATTCTATTAATATATTGGGACAACTATGAAAGGTTAAATTCGTCATCGAGGGCTCATAAAAATATTTTAAAATATGATGATTATGAAGCGCAAGAGTACGCTTACACTAGAGTTGAGTAATCAATACTTATCCTGGAAAAATGGGCTCTTAACTTAGCTACAGAATAAAGCTCTAGCGATGAAGTTTGAGTCAGTACCCTAACAGGAAACATGATTATGTCCCAAAAAGGCATATAAATTAATGCCTAGCACGAGAGAACATTTTTGATTTGAAAGGTATATCCTTAATATGAAAAAACAGTGTTAGTGTTTTAGGCAACAATAATATGCTGATTAAATTTATAGCATACCCATAGAATCAGATCTAAACAATTCCTTTACTTCTTTTCCTAGCTCTGCTTGATCCGCTTGCAAGTATCTGTTCAAAATTAGTGCTATTTTTGGTGCCCATTTTTTCATTGTAGCCCTAATAAATCCAATCTGAGCATTTTTATCAGCCACTATACATAAAACTCCTTTACCAACTTTCATAGAAAAAATCATTCCTTCAAGATACTCTGTAATTTGAAGATCTATCGCCCCATAACCTAGAATATGTCCTTGTTCCTCACCTGCGACAAAAACTGCTCCCCCTATTGCCCCTATTTTTTCTACAGAAATCCCATTCTCATCTGAAAATTTAAACTTAGCTTGACTTAGAATTGTTATTCCTGTATCATCAGTGATGAGCGCAAACTTTAATCCGGGAGTACTATTTATGATTAAATTTAAAATCTTCTTTAATCTTAGCTCATCCTCTGAATAACTCAAATGTTTGTCAACCTATTAATTATTATCTTTTTCCCTTCAGTTTCTATAAGGTTAAAAAATACTTATTTAAACCAAACTTTATATTTTTTCCTTATTCTAACTTGAGATAATGAAGATATTATAAATATAAAAACTTAAGTAAACTGTGTGTTTTTCTACGGAACGCAATAAAAAATAATTTTATTCTCTTTTCTGTGAATTTTTTTGTTAGAAAAGTTCCTGTGATTTAATTAAGCCTTTTAGCGGTTTTAAACGACTCTTATATTCTTTCGATTTTTCTAATAATACCAATAATTTGTAATTTTTTGATTTATCTAAATCCCTCTTAATTTGAACCAAATGTGGATCTTCTATGAAATCTCCTTTTTTTACAATTGCAGATAATGCTAATGTATTTTCAAGTACCCACAATTTCTTTGATATTTTCGAAGCTATCGGGAAACCATGACGATCAGTAATAATTCCGGCAACAAAGCTAGGGAAATTTTTCTCTATTCTATATAAAAAGTAATTAACTTCACTCTGGTTTACTAGCTTATCCATTCTTATTAGCACCTAATCTATCAATATGATCTAATTGAAGTTATTATATCATTAAATGTTATATTATGAAGATAATACAGATTTCAAAATAACAGAAGGATAATTCATTAAAAATTAAGAATTTAAATCTGTAATATAAAGATAAAACAGTAAAATAATACGGTATTAATAATTTTTAATCATTTATTATTTCTCTTTAGTGATATACCCAAATTCAAGTTGTCTACTAGTTCACTAAAACGATTACGCACTGTAACTTCTGTTACACAACTAACCCGAGCTATTTTTCTTTGAGTTCTCCTTTCATTAGACAAAATACATGAAGCATAAATAGCAGCAGCACAAACTCCTGTAGGACCTCGCCCAGAAGTTAAACCTCGTTCTTCTGCCATTCTTATTATAGTCTTAGCTGTTTTTTGACATTTGTTGGATAAACCTAACTCCGAAATAAATCTTGTAAGAAAATCTATTGGTTTTGTAGGATTTAATTCTAACGATAATTCATTAGATATGAATCTAAAAGATCTTCCAATTTCTTTTTTATCTACTCGTGCAACTTCAGCTATCTCATTTAAAGTCCGTGGAACCTTATACATTCTACAAGCAGCATATAAACTAGCAGCAGCAACTCCTTCTATGCTTCTTCCACGAATTAAATGAGCTTCAACTGCATCACGATATATTTTTGCAGAACATTCTCTCAAATTCTTTTGAAGATCAAGGTTAGAAGCCATACGGTCAAGTTCACTTAATGCAAAGGTAAGATTTCTTTCTGTTGCATCAGATACTCTAATACGACTCTGCCACTTTCGTAATCTATATATTTGACCCCTTAATTTAGCAGGGATCTCTTTACCAAAAATATCTCTATTTTTCCAGTCTATCATAGTACTGAGCCCCTTATCATGTATCATGTAAGTCATAGGAGCTCCCGTTCTTGTTCTCTTTTTCTTTTGATCAGCATCAAATGCTCTCCATTCTGGGCCGCGATCGATATGTTTTTCTGAATGAACTAATCCACATTCCTCACAGACTAATAAACCTCTGTTTTCATCAAAAAATATATCTTTTCCACATTCATTACAAATATCAATTTCTGTATATGGGTCATCACCCAATACAGATTTCAGATCTCTCCAATTTGAAATAAAACACACCTACTTTTATATTATTTTGATTTTTAATAGAAATTTTTAGAATTTCTAAAATTTAATTAATTTTAGTGTAAAGTTTATCATCGGGGTTAAAAGATTGATTAGGCAGAACTTTAATTGAAACGAATGGAGAATCTACTGGACCAAATATATCCTTCACGAAAGCTATCTTTATATATTGCTCGTTAAAGATATTATTTTTTAATATTTGTTCTAATTTAGTATTCCATTGCTTTGCTCTAAAAATATGATGATTTTTCGATGATTTACCAATATAGAATAGATTTAATTTAACCCAGTTCTTTTTCAAGAGATCCCCTAGCGAGTGGATGAAAGTTAATTTAAAATAAATGATGGTTGTTAATATTTAAATATAATGGTTTTTAATTCCCATTCTTACAAAAATGGAAACAATGTTTAAAACCCATTTTATCATCAAAATTAGCAAGAAACAATTTTAAAAATATTTTTTCTTTAAATTATACTTTTTTTTGCAGTTACATTCGTCATCCTTCTGCTCCAACTCATCTAAATTTTGGGAAAGCACAAAATTCTTTAATTTTTCTTTAGCAGAAGTTTCACATTCTTTTTTCAAACAATTGTGAATCCCTCTTTTTGTTCCCGCCCCAGAAGGGTCAGATAGTAATCGTATACTTTTTAAATCAACCTGACTCACAGAATTTTTTATACATTTGAAAAGCGAATAATACCATGGCGGTCTATATCTTTTTTGAAACCATAAATATTCTACTAAAGTTCCTTTTTGTATATTAGTTGGATTAATAGAAATTGAATCGATACCTAAATCTATCAATTTTTTAATTGAATATGAACAATCATCAATTGCTGCTTGCTCATTTAGAAAAGGCGGTTTAAATAACAAATACGCCTTCACTCCAATATCCTGTTCTTTACATTTATTCACAGCACTCTTAAAATCTTTGAGCAACACTCCCTTGTTAATATAATTATTTCTAATATAATCATCAACACTCTCAAGACCAATTGCAATTTCAAGATACTTTTTCTTGAATCCTTCTCTTAACTCGGTAAGCATATCAGACGTTATATATTCTACTCTTGATTCAATCACAATCTCTTTAATTTTTTCGACTTTAGCTATATTTTCATAGATATGCTTTCGGACTTCATAAGTTATTTCATTTTCATCTAAAAAACTCCCAGAATTAAAGATTTTAAGACTGTAATTATAAGAATCTTCATTTATTTCATTTAATTTATTATAAAATGCATAATCAAACTGATTTATGAGCTGGGAAGTGGAAACTATTTTATTAACTGCATCTAGATAATATCCACACATGGAACACCCTCCGTTCATGCTTGAAGCCCAGCTACACCCTTTTGATCTTAATATAATAGTAAACTCTTTTCCAATTTTATCTCTGAGTCTATCTCTTTTCGTCCAATAGCTAATTGGATGTTTTAATTGCTCTTCACTGTAGATAGCTTTTCGATTTAAAGCTTTTTGTTTAATGAAGTTAATTCTTTCAACTAGACTTGTATTATTTTCTAATTGGTAATTTGGATCATTCATTAATTTTTACTATTCTCCCACTTTTAGATTTATTTAAAAAATTAGAACCGACAATTAATTCTCCAGTTTCAATAGCGTTTTTCTTCTTTGCATCTAATATTATAACCTGATTCCCAGGGATAAGATCTTGGCTATAATCTAAAACTCCAGCTCTAAATAATGTATTACCTTTTATCTCTTCTCCATCAAAAATAATATAATTAGCATCTACAGATTGATGATAATCAACAAGCTTTTTAAGAGCTAATTTAGTTAATTCGATTTGACCTGTTGAATATTTAAATACTCCTAATCTTTCTCTAGTTTTGGAGTTAATTATATCTATTTGACCACCAGATTTTCCTTGTTTAATTTTTACGCCATTAGATATAATCGAATTCCCTACACCATAACCAAATTGATAATCCAAAATTTTAACAAATTTCCTTACCCAAGTCTTAGATAAGTTTTCAATTTTCAAACTACTTATTTTTGGTTTAAACTTGTTTTTGTTTTCTATAATCAATTTTTCTAAAGACTCAAGAGATTCTTTTGAAGTCAAGCTATCTGAAATTTCAGAGAAAATAAATTTATGTGGTAGTTTCGAAGCAGCTCTATCTATAATTGCTTTATATTCATTTTTTAAATGACAGATGATTGGTATGCTAGGGTTGTATTTTACGATTATTTTTTTTAGCATGTTTGATGCAATATTTACTTCTTCATTATCCCATTCACCAGTAACAGATACATCGTAAGAATTGACTGGATAAATATTTTCTAGCTGCCTAGGAATACACCCTAATGGTGAGGTCAAAATTAATTCTTGGAAATTAGGAAATTCTGGGAACTTTCTTATAATTCTATAAAAAATTTTATGAGATTTAGACTCTGAATAAGGTTTTTTTGCTGAACATGGAAGTACGATAATTAAATTTGTCCAAGGTTCTGGCTCAAATGATTTAATAGTTCTTTCCCTAAATTGTTGAAAATCTGGTCTATAATATGATGATGGACCAAAGCATCTTATAATATTACCCTTTTGTTGTATTGGAGTCTCATATTTAGTAAAGTCATAAAACTCTCTATCCATAATCTTTAACATTGATATTAAGTTTGTATCATCCAAAGAAGATTTCTCTACAAATGCTCTATAATCTTCAAATTTCAAATATTGCTTAATCTTGTTCATATAGATATTCGCTGTAATTAGATTATGTTCACTGAGTAAATCAATTTTTTCACTTGAATATTTATTTTCTAATATTTTAGGTAAACTTCCTCTACACGCTGAACAGGAGCATGGTAAATTTTTTAACTTATAGATTGGTAACAGATACTCTATTGTATCATAGAAATTTTCTGCTGATAAGAATAATAAATATGAGGAATCAATCAAATCTATTCCTAAGTATATGATTAATGGATAAAATTTTGGTAGTATTCTTCCAGAAGCCATTATGATTAAATTGTTGTCCAATTTAGTTTTTATTTTAATTACACTATTTAAAATATTTCGATAGTGGCTGAAGTTATCAAAAATACTATTAAGATTTATAATTTTAAGATTCTCAAATTTTGTGAAAATTGGAATATAAAGATCTAATAGCTCAGTATAATCAAAAAGTTTTGCAGTTATACCAAAAGTTACTCCAGGATACTTTTCCAAAATCTTTTGTGCATTTAAAAGGTAATTCTTTATTTCTTTTGATGCAAATTCTTTACTTATACTGGTGGTTGGAATATTAAATGGAATAAGTGAAATTATATTATCTTTAGATAAAATCCCAATATTTTTGGTTATTATTTCTTCAAACTTTTGCAAAGTCCCTGTATATGTAAAAATAAAGGCATTATTTCTAAATTTTTCTCGAATAAATCCAACTTTTAGAAAAAATTCTTTAGTAATTGTAAATAAATCATGATTTTCAAATTCTTGAACAAAATTAAAACGTTTCATTAAGGAACTTCTTATTGGGATTACAATGTTAGGAGTATTAACATATAATTTTCGCTCCTTAGAGAAAATAATGCGCCCTATTCGTGAAAAACCAATCTTGCTAGCAAGAACTTCAAAGAAACTAATCATATTTTCATTATCAGGTATTATTAAATATAATTCAATCAGTTCAAATTATAAAATCTCTCAAAGTTATTAAGAATTTAGTCATTGAAAGCAAAATAATGAGTGATGCTAAGAATGACTTTTAGAAATTATTGGTGCTCTAATTCAATTAAACTAGAATATTAAAAAATTAGAATATGGGATTAACTCATCCAAAACGAAATTTGTATATGTATCTTCTATTTCCTCTGAAATATACAGATCTCTTATAAATGTGGCATAATCTTCAATTTCTTTTACTCTTATAATGGCAAAAAGCCCATACTGTTCACCTATACGAAATAAATCCGTAATATTTTTGTTTCTCTCCAATCTAAGAGCAAATTCATTATATTTTGAAGGATCTTTTGGCTTAATTCGAAGAAGATATTTTCCTCTAAATCCTATTTCTTTTGGTTGAAAATTTATTGTATAATTTAATATTATACCTTGTTGCTCGAGTCTTTTAATTCTGTTATGAATAGTTGATTGAGATATTTCCTCATTATATCTCTTTTTAAATATATCTTTTATCTCATATGTGGATATTGGTTTAAGTCCTTGATCCTCTCGTAATATATTCAGAATAATATAATCAGTATTATCTATTTCAAAATTTTTATCAAAACTATTGTTATCTAAACTTATACCACTCTTTCTTATGGCTTTAATAATTTGGTCTATTACTATATCAGATTTTGAAAGATTCTTTAAGCCAGATATAACTATTTTACCATTTGAGAAAACAAAAATTTTTATTGCGGAATTATCAATTTCAATAACAAGTCCAGGAAATTTTCTAGGATAATATTTAATATTTGGATTATTTTGGGCAATTTGGTTTAAATCTATTTTATCTTGGCTTTCAATTTCAATATTGTCTATTTCATCTCTCTCTATTTCTTTTATCTCATTAATTAACTTATCTCGAAGTAACTCCTCTAATGTAAATTTTGGTTTTCTGAGGCTAATCCCATTAGTTTTAAACACTTTAATCGTTTCAATTATTTGGTATTTTTTAAAGTACGACTTTGCCATTATTTCATCTATTATATTCAATATCTGATAATACTCTTCTGAGGATTTAAAAACTAATAAGGCGAATAAAGAAAAATCTCCAATTATGCCATCTAACATTCTTAATTGTGGAATATATAATAATTCTTTAACCAGATCGGGCTCTTTTGGGTTTGTTTTTATCTCAATCATTACATATTTTAGGTTGTTAGGTAGTATGTTTGGATTGATATTTATTGTAAAATTTTTAATTATTTTTTGATCTCTCAGAATATCAAGTTTGTTTTGATAAGTTTGTCTAGAGAGTCCGATCTCACGCGCATTTCTTGAAATAATAAACTTGGTTTTTCCACTTAGATTTTTTATGAAGCATTGAGCTTTTAACTCATCTTTTTTATTGTTCATTTTAAAACAAATTTGCAGTTTTCTTTACAATTACTAATTAAATGTTAAGCTTATTATAAAAATATTTGCACTTAACCAAAAAAAGCTTTATTAATTAATTAAAATTAATAATCTTACAAAAAAGAAAGTGATTCAAATGGTAAATTATAAAGTTGCAGATGAGAAATTGGCTGATCAAGGAAAGGAAGCACTCTATATAGCTGAAAGAGAAATGCCAGTTACATCAATAATCATTCGAGAACAATTCGCTAAAGAAAAACCTCTAGAAGGAATCGTTATCGCAGGCTGCTTACATATTACAAAAGAAACGGGGAATTTGGCTCGAACATTGAAAGCTGGTGGAGCTGATGTATATCTCTGTGGTAGTAATCCTTTATCTACTCAAGATGATGTAGCTGCCGCGTTGGTACAAGAAGGAATTAACGTTTTTGCATGGCACGGAAATACAGACGAAGAATTCTATTGGTGTATAAGACAATGCTTAAACGCCAAACCAAATATCTTGATCGATGATGGTGCCGATATGATTGTTACTGCCCATCAAGAATATCAAGATTTGATTAATTCAGGTACAATAATAGCATGTCAAGAAGAAACCACGACAGGTGTTAAGAGATTTAAAGCAATGGATAAGAAAGGTGTTTTGAAAGTACCACTTTTTCCTGTAAATGACGCAAGGTGTAAAAATCAGTTTGACAACGAATTAGGAACAGGACAAGGTATTGTAGCAGCAATCTATGGAATGCATGTATTATTTGCAGGAAAAACTGTTGTTATTGCAGGTTATGGTCATTGTTCGTCGGGTATGGCGCTTAGAGCGAGGGGTTTAGGAGCTAATGTGACTGTTACAGAAGTGGATCCAATTAAAGCATTACAGGCCAAATTTGCTGGTTTTAATGTGATGCCTATTGAAGAGACACTCTCGTCGGCAGATATCATTTTAACTGCTACGGGATGTAAGCACGTAATCCAGCCTAAAAAGGAATTATTTGATATGTTAAAGGATGGAATCATACTTGGTAACCTTGGACATTTCGACATAGAAATACCTACTAAAGAGCTATACGAGTACGCAAAAGAAATAAAACCTATTCGGTCAGATGTAGAAGAATTAACAATGCCAACAGGTAAAAAAGTGTATCTGCTTGCTAAGGGGCGTTTAGCTAATTTAGTGTTATCAGAAGGACATCCTGCAGAAGTAATGGATATGTCATTTGGCCTTCAATCTCTCATGTCGGAATATATTGTCAAAAATAAGGATTCATTGAATCCCGGGATGATAGAAGTTCCAACGGAAATAGATGATAAAGTTGGCTATTTAAAACTTCAATCCATGGGCGTTGAAATCGATAAATTAACCGAGGAGCAATATAATTACATCCATGGCTACGAAGAGGGAACATAAATTTAAATATTTAATTTGGTATTTTTTAATTTTTCTTCTTTTTTAGTGTAATTTTTGAGAGATTCTTGAATATAAAAATAAAAAGCACTAATTTGTCATTTAAATTGATGGGGTCCTCGAGAGATAATTTTTTTAAAATTATCTAATGAATCACGTTCGGGCCATAATGATTCAACAAACCAAGTTATCCCAATATCAAGATATTCATTAATCCATTCATCTTCTTCTTTTATACCTGTTGTGACAATAGATTTAATAATATCATAAGAATCAAAGGAACTTCTATATTGTTTCATATAATTTATTATTTCTCTATAATCATTTGGAGATAAATTTTCATCACCACTTATTTTAATTGGAAACACACCATCATATTGGGCTGCCCTCTGAAATGGTTTCTTATTGGGCCAAATTCCACCAACCCAAATCGGAATTTTATCTTGAAAAGGTTTTGGAAAGAATTCTACTTCTTTAATATTATAAAACCTTCCTTTAATTGTAAATGGCTTATTAGCCCATAAACCTTTTAAAATTTGCAAAGATTCATCCAATTTTTCACGCCTGATTAATAGATCAGTATTTTCTCCAAAATTACTAAAATCTGAATCAATTCCTAAACCAACCCCTAAAATCATTCTTCCTTTTGATAAGCGATCAAGGGTAGATACTTCTTTTGCAATTATCCATGGTCTTCTTCTTGCCAAAGGAGTGACTGTTGTTCCTAATTTAATTCGTTTTGTTT
>JBHLLI010000102.1:0-14798 GCA_048885765.1 Candidatus Hermodarchaeota archaeon | reverse complement strand
TCACAATCTCCCATTGTTACCGTTGTTGCATGTATTTTTATCAGAACTTCATTATTCTTAGGAATAGGGTTTTCTACTTCTTTAAGTTCAAGAACTTCAGGAGGTCCATATTTTTTACTAACAATTGCTTTCAAAATTAATACCCTTAATGATTAAATTAAACAAAAATTTGAGTTATTCCGTACCAAATGGTCAATCCATTAAATGCGAAACTTAAAATAAGCAAAAATATATCATAACTCTTATAACCTTTTATTCCAATGAGATTAAAAATGATAAAGAAACCCGCTACAATAACATTTACCCAACCATTTAACGGACCACCTAATATCAAGGAAAGGAAGACCATCACAATTGGGATCACCATTACTATTGATGCTCCAAGCCAAACTTTATGACCTGCTGGCTTACCATCTATTTCACCTGGTTTAAAATCCCCCGCGAATATACGCATTACATCACCTAATAAATAACATAACATTGTAGCAACCCATAGGAATGAAAGAATTATTTCCACATCAACCATCTTTTTTAACACTTCCTCTGTTATCCATGAATTTTTATATTGAAATTATTGTATTACTATCTTTTTTATTGTTAAAATATAGGATTTAACAGATTTCTTTATTTATAAATAATTTTTTTATAGAAAATATGATGAAACTAAAAGAAAAAAATAAGGATTTATGATTTCTATTTTCTTCTCTTCCTTATATAAAAATAGTATATAATTTCCAGGAGTAAAATAGCAGTTAGACCAAAAATCATAAAAATATATTGATCTGGAACGCGTTCATGCTCAGGAATATATTTTTCTGGAATGAAGCCAACAAGCGTTCTTCCCCCGTATGAAAACTTATAATCAGAAAGATCATTAAGGTTTTAGGCCTTAATGAACTTATAAAATATATCTTTTTTGATCCGAAAATTAATATAGATCTTATTTTTATATCTTTTTAAATGAAGCCTTATTTCTCAGACAGATTTTATATATAATCCATAGTATTTTACCATTTATAGCATTAAAGGGTAAGAAATAATGTCAGAAAAACTAGAATATAAAAAAAAAGATATTATTGAAAGTATCGCTTATTGTGGTTTGATTTGTAAATTTTGCCATCTATCTGATACTTGTGGTGGATGTAAATCGACGAGAAATAGTTGTGGGAAATATTTAAGTGAAGAAAGTTGTTTCCAGTATAATTGTTGTGTAAGAAAAGGTCTAAATGGGTGTTGGGAATGTCAAGAATTTCCTTGTGATAAAGATCAGTATAACCCTGATCATAATCCAAAAGTCAAAGCCTTTGCTCGGTGTATAAAGGAAGATGGAGTGGATCTATTTATCCAATATGTATTAGACAATAAAAAACTAGGGATGAATGTCTCATGTGGTAAGGATTATGATAACAAAACAGAAGAAGAGGTATTAACTCTTTTACGTACTGGTAAAATGAATGATAAATAGAATATAACAATATAAGAATATATTATAATACAGGTTCTAAATCTCTCTGATATTAAATAGAGAGAGAGTAATAAGATCTTTTTGTCAAGATATTTTTGTCTTTTACTTAGAATTCAGAATTTTACATATTTTATCTATTCGTATATCTCTCGATAGTTTTTTAGTAATAGGGTTATGATCTCCATATAACACCTTATGATAAACTGGTCTATTAGTTCTATAGAATACTCCGATTGTAAACTTATGCTTTTCTTTTGCAGCTTTAATTGCTTCAAAATAAGTCTTTGGTTCGTTTTCAAGATATTCAACCCTATCTCGATATTCTTCCCACTTGTGGTATGGAACGGCGGGTTGCAAGACTTCAATGAAAGCGAAACCTTCGTGTTCTACTCCTTGCATAATAAGATCAGTAAGATGGTTTATATCTCCAGCAAAACCCCTCGCCACGAATGTAGCCCCTGCCTCAATCATTAAAGACATCGGATTAAATGGTTCTTCATAGCTACCCTTAGGAGTAGAGGGTCCTTTCCACCCTTTTTCTGCTAAGGGTGAGAATTGGCCTGTTGTGAGAGCGTACACACTATTATTATGTAAGATAAATGTTATATCTTGATTTCTTTTTGCTGCGAACATAGTATGGGCTAGCCCTTCCGCTAATCCGTTTGCATCTCCAGAAAAATTAATTACCTTTAAATCTGGATTCGCAATTTTGATGCCTTCTGAATTTGAACAATTACGCCCATGAAGCCCATATATTCCACTTAAATTTAAGTAATCAAAAATTTTCGCATGGCACCCTATTCCTGCAGTCATAACAATATTCTCTCTTTTGATACCTTTTTGTTCTAAAATAGGAACTGCATTTCTAATAGCTGTAAAAATACCAAAATTTCCGCATCCTGGGCACCAGGTTATTTCAGCATAGGTTTTAAGATCTTTCATACTATTTGAACACCTCCTTAAGCTTAATTGATAATTCAATTGGATCAAATGGTCGGCCATCATATTGTTTAATTGTATGACTTATCTTTAATCCAGCTTTTTCTTTTAAGAGTTTAGTAAATTGCCCTGAAACACTTTGCTCGATAACGATATTATTTTGATTTTTAAATTCTTCAAGTTCCCAAGTTGGTAAAGGACTTAAATATATTGGAGCAACAGTTGTTGGGTTTAACTTTCCATATCTAAGAGCTTCTAAAACACTCATATAAGTTGAGCCATAAGTAAAAATGTTAGTTGGATGCTCTCCCCTAATTATCTTAACTGTATCTAATCTCTTTAAGTAATCTATGAGGGTTTTTTCTTTTTTATACCTTTTATCATGCATAAAGGCTATCTTCTCAGCATTTTCAGTAGTTATACCAAACTCATCATGCTCATAACTATTCCATTTTATTATTTGATTTGATGGTGGAAATAACATCGGAGAAATTCCATCTTCAGTATCTAAATATCGTTTATAATTGCCATCATTATGCATTTTTGGCTCCGCCCATTTGGATTTTTCAAGATCAATTTCAACTGTCATGCCACTTTCTGAAAAGTGTTTTTCGGTAAGTAATATTCCAGGTGTTTCAAATTTCCAAACTAAGTCTAACATTTCAGCAGTTAGATAATAAGCTTCTCTAACTGTTCTTGGAGAAGCGATAATTCTTAAGAAATCTCCATGACCCGCGGTTAGGGCAAATGATAAATCAGCTTGTTCTGTATAAGTGGGGACACCTGTAGCAGGGCCTGGTCTTTGAGATAAAACAACTAAGATTGGAGTTTCTGTAATACCGGCTAAAGAAAAACCTTCAGTCATGAGCGCGAACCCACCACCACTTGTACCAACCATAGCTTTTGCTCCAGTAAAAGCTGATCCAATTGCCATATTAATAACCGCAATTTCACTTTCAGCGTGTACTACTGCTATGCCAAAATTTTCGGCTTCACTAGCAAGGGTATGTAAAATAGTAGATGCAGGGGTCATGGGATAGCCATAATAAGCATCTAATCCTCCTGCTATAGCACCTAAACTGATTGCCTCATTCCCTGTTATTATGGGTCTATCTTTATCTCCTTTCTCTAAATTAAATTTTTTTCCACAATCTGGATAAACTAAATTGTAAATTGTATCTGCAAATGCGATATTATCCTCAATTCCTCTCTGATACTCATCTTTGATGATTTGGTTCATTTCCTCTTTTTCAAATCCTATGGCTGCAGATAAGATTGCTATTGCCCCAACCCCAAACATCAAATTTTTCATTGGATATTTTTCTGCTTCTGAGGATAATGGAATTCCAATACCTTCTTCGAGTTCTTGTTCATCTGAATTAAATACCATTACACTATTTTCAGCCCTATCATTAAAATGAGTTTCACAACTTCTTTTATCAAAATTAACTACTAAATCTGCTTTCATATAATGACTACTTATCCATCTAGAAGCTGTGCTTATGACAGAAAAGTTATGACCTCCCCTTATTAAACTCATATAATCATCCATCTGGAATACATGACGCCCTAAACTAGAAAAAATATGAGCAGCTACAGAACCTGCTTTTTTTACTCCTTCACCTGCTTTACCGCCAACTAGAAATGTAAACACATCAGAATTCATTTCAATATAAACCTCATTTTATTCTTTCAATCGAATAATATTTGGATTTACCCAAAATTATTTAAATATATGGATTATAAATTTTAGCTGTAATTTTATGAAAACCTAACAACTTTACTTAAGATTTATATAATAAAGTATTTTAGAAAAATATACTTTTATGGAAAAAAATTGAGGTTTAAGCTATAATGCTTGAAGGTAATTATGTTAATTTGCGTGTAGTAGAACCTACAGATATTCCTCTCTTGAGTGATTGGCTGAATAATTTGGAATTCCAAGGGCCGTATACTCCTCTAATACAGTATTCAATGGAAGATTTTAAAAGACAATTTACTGAAATTACCGAAGATCATAAAGAATTTATGATTGAAAAAAAAAATGGAACAGAAATAGGGATAATAAAATATTTTTTAGTCCAAGGAGGTCCTTACCAGTTGCTAGAAATTGGATATTTTATGATAATGTCAGAACGTAAGCATGGTTATTGTACAGAAGCGGTTCAAATCCTTATCGATTATTTATTCATTTCACAGTCAATAGAAAGAATTCAAGCTACAACCGACAGTAGAAATGCTGCTTCACAAAGAGTTCTTCAAAAAGCTGGGTTTTCAAAAGAAGGGACAATGCGAAAAGCACTGTTTATGAAAGGTGAGTATGTAAATATTACTCTATTTAGTATTCTTAGAGAGGATTGGAAAGAAAAAAAAATTTTGAAATTTTGAAAAATAACAATTGAAACTTCAAATCATTATTTTGTTTTATTGATTCCAAGGATCTTTCTGCAATGAGGGCAAAAATAGACTGTTGTCATAAATGCGACTGTTTTTAACCCGAGCGTCATAGTTTCCACTTTCTGAATTAGCGAATTTCCTCCTTTTAAAAATCCTTCAGCATCGATTTCTTGTTCACAATATGGGCAAATTGGTGTTATATCACTATCAATTTCAAACAAACTTTTAATTGACATAATAAGAAATTTGATGATATGATATTTTAATAAATTGCCTATTATTAAAACTGAAATAGATCAATTCAAGATTTCTAGGATGATATGTTGCTTTATTCTTAAAATTTAAATACTGTTGTGTTTTTGTAATAACGGTTATAAATTAATAAGAGTATGAGATATTATGCTTGAAGGAACAAATATAAATTTAAGAGTATTGGAGCAAGAAGATCTTCCGCTTTATCATGAGTGGTTTAATACACCTGAAATTATGGGTATGTATAATGCACATGCATTCAGACAAATCTCAAAAGATTGGTTGAAGAATGTCTTTAGTCGTATAGGTGATGATCTTCAGATTTTCATAATTGAGAAAAAGGATAAAACTAGAGTTGGATTAATATTATATTTTTTAGTAAAAGGAGGACCCGTAGAATTATTAGAAATTGGTAGTATATTAATCCCATCTGAACGACAAAAGGGTTTCGGTAAAGAAGCAGTCACCATGTTTGTGGATTATTTGTTTTTGACCAAAAATATATCACGTATTCAAGCGACTACAGATATTAGAAATATTGGAGCTCAAACTGTTCTTGAAAAAACAGGCTTCACTAAAGAAGGTGTTATACGAAATATGATATTTAATCAAGGTAAATGGCAAGATTTCTTTCTCTATAGTGTTCTAAGAAAGGAATGGAAAGAACCTAAAATTTTAAAGTTTTAGATATTCTTGTTTTTTATTTTTTTTTCTATATTAGTTTTAATTTCAACTAGCATCGAATTTGTATCAATATAAAAAAACTAAAGTTTACTCCATTTTTACCTCAATGCTATGCTTTTTACGATCATCAAATATAGGTAAGAGATTATCTTCATATTCTACATTATCTATCGTAATTCTTCTTATTCCTTTGGATAAATGTTGCGGATTTAGAATTTTTATATCATATATTGCATTTCTAAAGCTTCTAATTACTCTAAATTTATTCCACTTTTTTGGTATACATGGATCTATTGTTAAACCTTTGAAATCGGGTCTTATACCAAGTATCCAATCTGTAGCAGCTTTCATTGTCCATGATGCAGTTCCTGTAAGCCATGAATTCTTTGCAGCTCCAAAATTTGGATGATCATTCCCAGTTATCATTTGAGAATAAATATAAGGTTCGGCCGTATGAATTTCTGGTATTTTATTTTTTGTAGGAGGAGCAATTTTTTTATAATATTCATAAGCAAAATCACCTCTTCCCAAAATACATTCAGCTATTTCTGCCCAAGGATTAGTATGACAAAAGATGCTAGCATTTTCTTTAAGACCAGGTGGAAAAGTAGATATACCGCCTAATTTGGGATAGAATCGTGTATAAGGAGGATGCAATAATTTAATTCCATAATTTGTATTAAGATAATTTCTTACAGAATCCATACACTTAAGAGCCCGCTCTTTTGGAGCCACTTTACTAATAACTGCCCATGATTGAGTATTTAGGTAAATTTTTCCTTCTTCATTCTTTTGACTACCGATTACTTCTCCATCATCATCAAAAGCGCGAATATACCATTCTCCATCCCAAGCATTTGTATTTATATTTTCTTTAACTCTGTTAGCTAAATTAATATACTTTTTAAAATCACTATTACAATTGAACTCCTTTGCTATATCAGCCAGATCTATTAATGCTTTATGAAATTGCATTGCAACCATTACACTTTCTCCTTGTTTATTTGGACCATGAAGTTGAAGTGTATCATTCCAATCAGCTGTACCAATCAAGGGAAACCCATGTGGTCCTTGATTATTATTTGTGAATTCTATTGCTCTTTTCAAATGTCCATATAAATTTTCTTCAGATCCTTCAACAAATTTAATCTTCTCTTCTAAAATTGACATATCTCCTGTTTCTTTTAAATAATTATTAACAGCAAAAATCAACCATAAATGATCATCACCAAAGAATCTCATTATCGGATTAATATAATCGGGATAATCACCCTTACCTGTTAAAGGGAAATATATATGATATACCTTCCCACTTTCAAATTGGATTTTAGTAAGTTCTATCAACCGATCATGAACCTTATTTGGAAGTGTATGACAAACAGCTAGAGTATCTTGATTGCTATCACGAAAACCTAAACCTCTTCCTATACCTGTTTCATAAAAAGAAACATAACGAGCCCAATCAAAAGTTATTTTGCATTGATATGGATTCCAAATATTAATAATTGAATTGAAATCTTGATCTGGAGTGTCGGCAACAAGGGTCTGTATATAATTATCCCAAACCTCCTTTAATCTCAATAACTCAATATTTACATTTTCGACATTCTTATACTTCTGAATTAATTTTGTTGCTTGTGATTTTTCTTTTACTACTCCCAAAATAAAGACAATTTCTTTAGTTTCATTTGGATTCAATGTAACTGTATTGCATGTAGCAGCAATAGGATTTCCTCCAAGGGCTTGAGAATTCCCACATGTACCTTTTTCAACACTTATAGGATTTGCTTCAGAACGATACTTTCCTATAAATGCTTCGCGATCGCAGTCATGACTAGTTAAATTACCATTTGAATAGAAAAATGCGATATATGTAGATAGATCGAATAAATGATAAAATATAGTCTTATTATCTTCAGAATATTTGGACACTGCAACATTTTGAATATATTGAAGATCTCGTTGATCTGAAACAGCATCCCATAGACAAAACTCTGCATATGAGAATATTTTTAATTTTTTTCTTTCTGAGGATTTATTGTGGACTTTAAAAAACCAGAGTTCTACATCATCTTCAACAGGTACAAAGTATATAATCTCGGCATGAATTCCTTGAAATGATGATATAACTTTTGTGTAACCTAACCCATGTCGACATTCATAATGATCTAATTTTTTTATAACAGGTTGCCATGTAGGAGACCAATATTCGGAGTCTTCGTTGTCTTTAATATAAATATATCTTCCTGGTCTGTCGACAGGTAAATTATTATACCTATATCGAAGAATTCTCAGATCTTTTGGATCTATGTAAAAACTATATCCCCCTCCTGTGTTAGAGATCATAGCACAATACTTGCCATTACTTAAGTAGTTAATCCATGGAAGAGGTGTATCTGGTCTTGTAATTACATACTCCTTCTGTTCATTATCAAAATATCCGTACAACATTTATGATCACTATGTACTAAATTTTAAAAAATATAGTCTAAAGTTATTAATATAATTATTGATGCTTAGTGTCAAGTATACTTTTTATAAAAGTATAAGATAATATGTATTGGATATTGTTAATGTTAGATTAAGAAAAAAAATAAAAGAATATTATCAATATCTTAAGATTGAAAAGAAAAACAATATTAAATCTTCAAGTAGGAATGAGCTCAAAAATTGAACTTAATGATTATATCACAATTGGTTTAGAGTATAATAAAATATTAATATATATCCAAGGAGAAAGATTTCAAGAACTTGAATATTCCTTCTTAAATAAAATTATAAATGCTAGTAAAATTCAACTAGAGGAAGTTAAAAACCAAGTAAATACTGCTGAAAATCTTTATAAAATGGAAGTAGAGAATGAGAATTTCATTAATTTTTTGATTATTTTGAAATTATGGATTCAAAATAATTACGATACTGATATTTTAGTTTATGATTTTTCATTTCCTCTACTAAAAAAATTAGTTGAAGTCGGAGATCCCTTGGCAAAAAAGGTTTTTATTAATGAGATTCTAAAGAATCTGTGGGGTGCTGATCCATTAGTTGTAAGATATCTTATTGACGAAAAGTATGACTCTTATGTAGCTCTTTATAATTTCAGAACCGAAATTCATTATCCTAAGTTTAAAGAAATAAAAATAACGATTTTTCTTTGTATTATTAACATTATTTTTTATATTTTTTTTACTGAAATATATCATATAGAAATTTTTTATATTTTTGATTTAGATAAAATTTTAAATAATTTTGAAGTCTGGAGAATATTTACAGCTATTTTTATGCATTCAGGAAGATTTCCTTTATTCATTAATACCTTTTTTTTATGTAGCGTAGGTTCATATTTTGAAGTTAATAATCTTCTCTCAAAATCCATATATGTTATAGTATATATTATCTCTGGCATAGTGGGTAATATTGGTTATACATTGATATCACCTCTCTTACCTTATTATATTACTTCAGCTGGTGCCTCCGGAGCAATATTTGGATTAACAGGAGCTTTCTTTATCATCCTAATAAAAAAGAGGAAATATTACTGGTCAATAATATATTTTGGTATCTGTGTATTTTTTTATATCTATACAATCGACCCTAGAATTAATTATATTTCCCATTTTTTTGGATTTATTACTGGACTTATTATATATTTAATTTGTTTATTCGTTTATCAGCACGTAACTGTTTCTAACAGATTTTTAGTGTAAACATTTAATTATAATACCAAAATACATAACTTAATAATAAAAATTACAATGTAAAGGGATAACAATAAATGTTAGACCAAGTTAAAATTATAGGAGAATCTCTTCCTAATATTCCATGGGAAAACCGTCCATCAGGGTGTGATGATATTGTATGGAGATCTGTAAAAAATCCGATTATTCCACGTGATTTAATTCCAAGATCAAATAGTATTTTTAATAGCGCAGTAATTCCCTATAAAAATCGATTCGCAGGCGTTTTCAGAGTAGATCATAAAAGTAGAGAAATGACTTTACATAGGGGATTCAGTAATGATGGCTTTTCTTGGGATATAGATGAGAATCCAATTGAATTTATTTGTAATGATCCTGAGATTGCTAATTTTGAATATAGGTATGATCCTCGACTTGTAAAATTAGATAAAAAATATTATATTACTTGGTGTAATGGTTACCACGGACCCACAATTGGGGTAGCATATACAGAAGATTTTAAGAATTTTTATCAGTTGGAAAACGCTTATTTACCATTCAATAGAAATGGTGTTCTTTTTCCACGAAAAATCAATGGAAAATATGCAATGTTAAATCGTCCAAGTGATAATGGACACACTCCCTTTGGTGACATATTTTATAGTGAAAGTCCTGATATGATTCACTGGGGTTGTCATCGTCATGTAATGGCACCTATCCCTTGGACTTGGCAATCTACAAAAGTAGGAGCGGGGCCAAATCCTATAGAGACAAATATTGGATGGTTATTAATATATCATGGAGTGTTGACCTCTTGTAATGGTTTTGTCTATAGTATGGGTGCCGCAATACTAGATCTTGAAAAGCCTTGGAAAATTTTGTATAGAACACATCCTTATTTGATATCACCTCAAAAACTTTATGAATGCATTGGAGATGTTCCAAATGTGTTTTTTCCTTGTTCAGCATTAATTGATTCTGAAACAGGACGAATTGCTATCTATTATGGTGCTGCAGATACCGTTACTTGTCTAGCTTTTGCAAAAGTAGATGAATTGATTGAATTTATTAAAAACAATACAATATAGATTTTTCAATGGTACCTTGACTACTTTCTCCAAAGAGGCTCATTCATAAAGTTAATGTTAAAAAAGTTATTTTTATTCTTTGGGTAAAAAGCGGAGTTTCATTCCATTTAATAACTTTTCAGATGAAGTGCCATCGGATTTTTTTCCAATTCGCCGAATTTGCGAGAAATCCTCTTGGACTAATTCATAACCATCACCCGCTAAATATTTCGAGAGAAGATGTTTAACAAATATTGAAAAATTTTGGTGAATATCATGTTCTCCTTCAAAAATGAACTCATCATCTTTATTTGAGTATGAAGCATTTTCAAACCAATTTTGGCCATCTACACTAAAAACAGACTTTATTATTTCAATTACATGCTCAACATTATTTGAGATAAATTTGCATGGAAGGCTACAATTTTTAGCATTCGCTCTAATTTCCCATTGTTCTTCATCAGACTTCCCATTTTTATAAGATATGTCCGCCATTTCTTCCAAGGTTTCTTCATCAGCAGCTTCTAACAAGCGAGAAAAAATATTATGACTAATGATTAATTTTGGGTTCGGTCTTTCAGTATTTATAGGATTCATTGTGATGTATTGGTTAAGTGCTTGTTTAATTATCTTTGCTGTGGATTTAATACCATATGTGTCTTTAATAAGTTCAATTTCACCTATGATAAAATTATCCAAGCGAAGTGTGAAAACACTTGAAGAAGTTTTTTTATCGGACATTTTTTTCACGGTATAAAGATATTCTTGGAAAAATAATACATTTGATCTATTGTAATCTTTTAAAATAGATAAATGTTTCTATAACGCATTCAATGATATCTATCAACTTATGATTTATCAATTGTTTTCACACTATCATAAGTGAGAAATATTTAAATATGATGCATACAATGATTCTATTGTAATACAAATAATTTTGATAATCATAAGTATTGCAATATTTGGAGGTAAAAAAAATGTATCTAATACATCCAGACGAAAAAAAATATAAAAAACGTGAAAAAGTCTTTATAATTACACCTGAAATTGTAATTCGTATAACTTAAATTAATAAATTTAATTCTTTTCTTATATACATTTAAATTGATGTATTCGTTATAATTGATAACTCTAAATATAAAATATTAAGAAATGATGAGATGTAATATAAGATCTTATATATCACCTTTGAATATTATAATGAATTTTGTAAAATAAATTATCATTCTGATATTTACGTGAAAAATCATGGGAAGAATGAAAAAAAGAATTTTAGGGAAAACAGGCATTAAAGTAAGTCCTTTAGGTTTAGGATGTTGGGCTATTGGCGGTTTATTATCTCGTGAAGAAGGTACCGAGGCTAGTTATGGAAAAGTTAATGATAAAGAATCATTAAATGCGATTAATCGAGCCATCGAGTTAGGAATTAATTTTTTTGATACTGCAGATGTGTATGGTGCTGGACATAGTGAAGAAATTCTTGGAAAAGCACTCAAAGAGTACAGAGATGATGTAGTTATTGCAACAAAATTCGGAAACACATTTGACCCTAACAGAAAAAAAATAACTGGGACTAATATAACACCCGAATATATTAGAAAGGCTTGTGAATCATCTTTAAAACGATTAAAGACAGATTATATAGATTTATATTGGTTACACTGTTGGTCTGTTTCAAAAGAAGATCTAATTTCTGTCAGAAATACACTAGACGATTTGAATAGCGAAGGATTAATAAAGGCATATGGTTGGAGTACAGATCTTTCAGATTTATCCGAATTTTTTGTAAAGAATTCAAATTGTGTAGCAATTCAACATGAATTAAATGTTCTTCATGATATGAATGAAATTATAGATTTATGTGAAAAGAACAATTTAGCAAGTGTGAATCGAACAGTTCTTGCAATGGGATTACTTACAGGAAAATATTCTTTGAATTCAAAATTACCTGATAATGATGTTAGAGGAATAAATGCACCAGATTGGTTGAAATATTTCAAAAATGGAAAACCAGATCCAGTATGGTTTGGAAAATTAGAAAAGATAAAAGATATACTAATGAGTGACGGACGATCGATGGTTCAAGGCGCATTATCATGGAATTGGGCTCGTAGCAACAAAACTATTCCAATTCCAGGATTTAAAACAGTAAAACAAGTTGAAGAAAATATAAAAACAATAGAATATGGCCCATTAAATGAAAATCAAATGCGAGAAATCGATAAAATTTTAGGAATAAGGAACTTTGTATATTCTATGAATTAAAAATCTATAACTAAATTAAGAAAATACCTTTTCTTCCATTAAATTTAGGATACATAAAAGATATTATACCCATTTTGCAAATGCTTTTTCTAAGTTGTCGATTGCGTCTAATTCGCATATCTTTACCTTTTTAAGAATTTCTGCACCTGCTTTCCTTTTATCAAGTGTAAGATTGCTACTCTCTGGTTCGAAGTATGGGAATAAAACCGTAAATTCTTCTAGATGTATTTTAGCATCCCTATAATTTTTACTCGCTTCACTTAAATTAAATCCTTGAGGGGCGTTTTTATATTTGCGAGATAATCGATTTAAATACTCAGATCCTACATCCTTAGCATCAAAAAAATAAATTCCCAAAAGGGAGTTTCCAAAAATATCTATTTCTTCTTCTTTTCCTCTATTTAACATGTTTATCCAGAAATCATATGCCTCAGGACCAACATAATATCCCCCATTTGAAAAGTTTAATCCTTTGGCAAATTTAATGGTTCTTTCTAAAGCTTGCTTTTCCACGATTTCCGTATCTTCTTTTTTTTTTTCCTTATCAAAATAATAATATACAAATTTATCAACTATTCTAAGTTGATCAAATCTGACTGGGACTTCATCCCGCCCTTCTTTTCGATAATAACTACTCACAAGGTAACTATCATTTCTGTAACCATTAATTATCCCAAATCCAGCACCATGAATACCAAATAATATAACTGGTGTATCGTAATTATCTATAACTTCTTTGATTTGATTAAATATTTTCAATGCTAAATCAAGGTCCTCTCCAGTTATGTTCCATTTAGCCGGCTCATTTCTCTTTTGTTCCCATTTTTTTAATTCCCAACCAAATGATTCCGTACCTCTATAAATTTCATCCCATACTTTAACTGGATTTCTCTCTTTAATCAGAGATGTTCTGATCATTCCTGGTATACTTACAAGGAAACAATAACCTGTAATTCCACTTATGTAAATATAATCATGTTGAACTCCTAAAAAATTTAAAACTCCTGTAATTGAAGATATATACGAATTCCACCCACCCTCGTATAACGCTGGAATACTAACCTTATTTTCGTTAATTAATCTCGGTACTTTTAAGAAATCTGGCCACTCAGGCCACTCATTTAGAATTTGCTCATGCTCATTTTCAGAATTATCATTAATAAGTTTATAGGCATTAATTATGCTTGCAACAAACTCTAAACCAGCTTCGGTTATCTGATATTTTCCCCATTCTTCTTTTTCAATTAATTTCGATCTTAAAAGTAGATCTAGATGATGATTAATTGTAGTACGTTTAACTTTTAGGCGATCTAACATAAATGAAAAACTTCGAGGACCTGTTAAGAGATATGCTAATATAACAAGACGCTTTGAAGAACCGGCGGCTTTGAGAATAGTTGTAATGTCCTTATAAGATTCTAAGATGATTTTTGAGAATTCATCAGTTGAATGATCTTCTTCCATTATAAAACCTCTAATAATATAAATTTGTATTTGATGAAAAAAAAATAAACTTTTTTATCTAAAAATTTAGTATATTTCTCACTTTTGTATATAATATAGAGAATATAACTTATATTTAAAAATTTCCAAAATTTGATGTTAATTGCTGAATTATACCAAAAAAATATATCAAATAGTCCAAAATAAAACCGTAAAGTTTATATATGTATAAAAGAAGAATATAGGATCAATATACTATTTTTTTAGTATATCCTCTATAAAAAATTTGAAAAAAATTGAGTGTTTCAAAAAACATATTTTTTCAATACTAATTTAATAGAAAAAATAATAGAAAAAATATATAAAAAAAAAAATTGGGGAGAAAAAAATGAAAATTGGAAAAAAATTTCCAATTGCTGTAGGTTTACTTCTTTTTGTAGTGTTAGTGACGAGCTCTGTACCTGTGAGTGTAGCCACAACAATAACCGGTATTCCCAATCAGCGAACTACAGACTCACCTCGTCATCAAACTATGTGGATGGCAGGAAGTTATAATGGTGCAGGTAATTTTATACCATGGAGTACTGGTTTACACCCAGGCACAGATTG
>JBHLLI010000101.1:0-14885 GCA_048885765.1 Candidatus Hermodarchaeota archaeon | reverse complement strand
GATGTTCCTCCAAGAAAATTATGCATTAAATGCTACTCAACTGATACAGAATGGGTAGAAATGTCAGGAAAAGGTAAAATCGCAGCTTTTTCATGTATTACAGTAGGTACTACCTTTATGGTTGGCAAAGGGTATTCGATGAAAAAGCCATACTGTTTTTCAGTGATAGAACTTGATGAAGGACCAATGATCTCAGGTCAATTGGTGGGTGTTGATGAAACTAAGCCGGATGATATAAAGATTAATACACCTGTAAAAACAACTTTTTTAGAAACTGAATTAGAAGGTGGAGAAGTTAGAGTAGATCTAGGCTTTGAACCAGTATAAAACCTAAAACATATTTACTACTATTTTATTTTTTATATTATTACTTATATTATTTTTATTGTATTGTTTGGTGTATTTCTATAAATAAGAAAATTAGTATTCTTATTGTAAGCGCTATAGCTTCAATTACAATTTTTGCTGTAGTTTTCCTTAATCTTCCTGCTAACAATCTTAGTGTACAAAACTATGAAATAGATTTACACTTTAATGGAGACAATGCTTATTCCCATGTAGAAGACCAGTTAGACATAGGCTTTCGAATTCCGGGAACTCAAGAACGTGTGAATTGCGCAAATTATTTCGTAAACAAATTTTTGGAGATAGATAATAATTTTATATATATTCTTCATAATTTTACAGTCCAATCAACGAACTGTCAGAATGTATTATTTAAATTGAATGAGAATAAAACTAATATAATAATTCTAGGAGCTCATTATGATTCCAGAGCTAGAGCAACAAAAGATTTGATAAATACTTCTGCCCATGTTCCAGGCGCTAACGATGGCGCAAGTGGAAGTGCCGTATTAATTGAATTGGCACGAAATTTATATACCCGGAGAGAGAATCTGAGTTGTCAAATTTGGTTTGTCTTCTTTGATGCTGAAGATCAGGGATATGATTTTGGACCTGGTATATCTGGATGGGGATGGTGTGAAGGATCTCAGCAATTTGTTTCAGAAATTAATAATTTCTATGATTCTGGAACAGAAACTTTTGATTGTATGGTTTTATTAGACATGGTTGGTGGACTGAATTTAAGATTTATAAATGAGAGAAATTCCATATCATCTTTATTGGATGAATTATTCGCAATTGGGAGGGCTTTAGGCTATACATCTCAATTCCCATTAAATCCAGAAGTGCAACCGGTGTACGATGATCATGTAGCTTTTTTAAATGCTGGAATACCTTCAGCTGATTTAATAATTAATTTTTGGAATAATCCTGGTTGGCCTTATCATCATACAACACAAGATATTATCAACTATACTACTAAAGAAAGTCTTGAGATTACCGGTAAAACTGTTGAACAATTTGTCTACAATAACTATTTTGAAGATGAAAATAATACGTATCGAGGAAATTATCCGTGGACTCAAGACCAAAACCTGTTGAATTTAGAAATAGTTATAGTCGTATCAATAATTATTGCGTTGTTAGGAGTATCTATAATAATTTTAATATCTTCAAAACAAATAACAGAAAAAAAACCAAAATTAATGAGTATTAATAATTTCTAACTATTTTTGCTTTATAATGTAACCGCATTGTTGACAGAATTTCTCCAATTCAGCCAATTGCAAGCCACAAAATCTACAAATTTTTATTATATCTTTTGGTTTCTCTATTATTTCATCTGGTTGTGATATTTCCATTTCCGTTTTCACTCTCTCATTTGGAACTGAAGAGACAACTTTTGGTTTCTCTTCTTCTAGCGGAATTGAAGGGATAGGTTTATGTTCAGGTATTTTTGGTTCAGTTTTTTCGGATACATTTGAAATAGTTTCTACCTTAGTTGATGGAAGCTCATCAATTTTTTTCTTCCATGTGTCCGAAGCCGTCGAAGTTTCTGTTGGTTTTACATAGGTTGAGGATGGAGCGTCTAGACCTGGCTTTGATTGTGGCTTTTGCAAAAATGACAGACTTCTAAGGTATCTTTCTCTTCGTTCTTGATATATGGAAAAAAACTTTTTTCTTGCTTTTCTTATGCTGTATCTACTTCCACATTTCTCACAATAACCTAGATCTTTTATGGAAAACTCCCAACAATAAACACATATATAGGGATGTTGTTTTAAAAAATCTTCTACGTTTGTTATTTCTGATTTTACTTGAGTTGGTTTTGTTTCTTGAATTTTTCTTTGAATACTACCGTACACAAAATCTGATGCATCTTTCTGTGTCTGCCTTCTACTCATATACGCATTAAAATCTTTTTTCTTTGCCTTTCTTAAACTATATTTAGCTCCGCATCCTTCACAATACTGCCGATGGGTATCTGTAAACATCCCACATCGATCACAAACTAAAGGTTGAGCTTTTAAAAAGGCCCTCCAATCTTGAACCAATGGTTTATGATCTTTTCTTATAAATTTTTCATCATCATAGGAAATTGTATTATCACCTAGGAAAATTAACATTGAAGCAGATATGCTCTAATAGTTTGATGTATAATTTGGAATTTAAACATTTGTGTGTAATTTTATTTTTTTACCCCTAAAATTGCACGATGTCTTCCTCTATCATCATAAATTTCCAATAAATTGAAAGAACTAAACACGTCATGAATTTCATCTATCGTAAAGAAGTGATGAGGTAATCCTTTTTCTTGCCCTGCTTGAGGGATATATGTGCCTTTTTCAATCTCTTTTAATTTCCAATCCTCTCGATTGCCTTTAATCTCTAACTTTGGAAATGTAATAAAAATAATCCCCTCCTTTTTCAATACTCTATTAATTTCGCTTACTGTAAAAAGAATATCTTTCATTTTATTGTGATGAATAACCTGGATTGAGATAATTGCATCAAAATAATTATCATCATAAGGGAATCTCTTTTCCATTCTATGGTTAATTAATTGTGCTGACAAGCCTTCTTCTGATAACCATTGTTTAGTGAGAGAAAGTGCTTTAGGAGAGGCATCAAATCCATACATCTCAAAATCTAGTTTAGAAAAAAAAATTATATGACGGCCAGTTCCAGAACCGATATCTAATATTTTTCGAACGCCCCTTTCTTTGAATAATTTAGCAATCTTCTCCATATCTTGATGCGGTTCTGTGAAGACCATCCCTTTTTCTGAAAAAATATCATCCCAGTCAGGCATATTAAACTAAGGTTAGGGTGTTTCAAAGATTTATTTTATTTATTTTTGCGTTTTTCTAACTCATTCCAACATTCCCACATGTAATGGCCATATTTCTGTTTAAATTCTTCAGCAAATTCATTTTCTCTCGGTCTAATAAATTCATATCCATCTTGAATGCATTCATAAATCACAGGCAAGGAATCTAACACTTCACCATCCACTTGGCACACATATGATTCATCTTCATTATTTCTCATTTCTACTCTAACCTTCTTGCTTTGGTATTCACTAATATCTGGATGTGGTAAAAGAGTAGCATTATACATTCTCCTAAATTGCCTAGCTAATTTGACCTTATCAATGTTTACAATACTAATATCAAAAAGACCATCTTCAATACTAGCTCTTTGACAAATGAACATACCTCCTCCATAAGCTCCAGAAAGCCCTACTGCAGCAAGATTGGCTTCACCTTCAAAATAATCATTATCCATTTTAACGATGATTTCTTTATTTTCCCATTCTTTAAGTGTTGTGAGAATTATCATATTGTAATCTTTTTCCTTCTCTTCATTTGATCTTCTTGCGACTTCTGAATCAAATCCTTGACTTCCAATACCTAAGAAGTATCGTTCAATTCCACTATCGGTTTTTGCAAATCCAATATCACATTTGCTTGAAAATCCTTCAGCAATAATCTCACATGCTCGTTTGACATCCGCTCTATATCCTAAAGCAGCAGGAATATCATTTCCCGAACCCATAGGAATGAATCCGCAAAGAGCTCCTGTGTTCGACGTTATTGTCCCATGAAGCACTTGATTTGCTGTACCATCTCCTCCAGCTGCAATTACTCGGTATCCATCTTTCGCTAGCTGTCTAGCCAATTCAATAGCATGACCATCATACTCTGTTTCTACTGATTTAAAAATAATATTCAATTCCTTTAAGCATTTGAAAGCAAATTCAAGATCTTCTTTAGCTTCTCCTTTCTTAGCAATAGGGTTATAAATGATTGCATAGTCTTTCATATCTAACAACTCACATTATTTAGTTTAAAATAAAATTGTATCTATGCTATCCTTTTAAATATCAAATAATTTAAAACTATTTTTAGTGATATTACAGAAAAAGATGTGTACTAAAGATTAGATGAATTAAATGCAAAAAATTTACTAATAATACTTAAAACTACTTCCATTCATATCCACATAGCCCACAATATTTTTTTTTTCCATAAATACGTGGATACGCCATTAATATTACACTTTTATCAATCACTTCATGTATTGATGATTCATCTCCACAGCTAGGACATTTCCTCCTCTCAACTGAATTCTCAAGTGCTATCTCACTATTATTAGAAGATATTGCTTGATGTTTGTCATCAATGATATCTAAAACCGATTCTTCACGTTCTGTTGATGATTCTCTTGCGATTGGGATTTTGGTTTTTTTTTTTATGGTATCTTCGTTAATCATTATAATATATCCTTTTACTATCGAATCAAACTCACTCTCTTCTGGCATTCTATTAAATTTTTCAATGAAGTTCTCAATAAAAGTTTGTACATCATTATCTTTGACAATATAACCTTTTAATTCAATTAACTTCTTAATCTCTTGGATGATTTCCTCTTTTGAGGGTTTTATTGTTTCGATTTTCTCAACATATGTCGAGTTTGTTAGCTTTTTTTCAAAATCACTCCATAATTGTTTAATTTGGGTATCTAATAATTTCCCTTTAATTTGAATATATACCCTTCTATCAGATTCTTGTAAAATTGTAATTCTATTATCTTTTTGTTGGTCTAGATCAACATTTTTATCAAAATAGTTTATTCTGAGTAATGATCTTCCCAATCTTTTTGATTTAATTGAAAAAGATAAGCTTTTTTCTAATATATTTTCCATAATTGTTTGAATCTCATCATAACTTTTGTTTTGTACGTCAAACGATTGGCTTCTTTCTAGCATTTTAAAGTTCTTAACCCTACTTCTAATACTCTTATTCAATCAATTTGGATAATTTTAATCTAGATATTTTAATTTAAAATGTTAATCTTTTGGTACCATTCAATATCCATTTTATCGAATCCAAATTATCAATATCCTAAATTTAATTTATTATTTTAAGAAAATTTATATTGATAATTTGATTAAATTTGACCATAGAATAACTGATTTTTTTGTTATGGAAAAAGATTATCTAAAAACAGGTACTAATAAGAAAAAATCGAAGGAAACGCGATCCACTCTAAAAAGGAAAGTCATTATCGCGGCAATATTGATTATTTTTGCGTCTTCAGGATCTTTCTTAATTTATTTCATTTTACAATTATCTCTTAATACAAATACTCCCATGGTAGTAGTAATTTCTGGCTCAATGGAACCAACCATATTAAAAGGAGATTTACTGTTTGTACAAGGTAAAGATCCAGCCCAAATTAAAAATGGAACAATAATTGGGAAAGAGGGAGATATAATTGTTTTTGATGCCTGGGATTTACCTGGTTGGTTTCACCCCCCACGAGATCCAGTCGTTCATCGTGTTGTTGATAAATGGTATGATGGTGGATGGTATTTTCTTACAAAGGGAGATGCCAATCCAACAGTCGATGATGGACCTGTCCCAGAAAATAGGGTTCTTGGAGTAGTAGTTGGAAGAATCCCGTATATCGGTTGGGTTAAGATTTTGCTAACAGATTCGGGTTTATTAATTCCGCTTCTTGTGATAGTATCAGCATTACTTATTATAAGTATCGTTTGGGATATTATTAAAAAAGATGATAATGGCAAGGATAAAAAGAAGGGTGAAAAAAAACTAATCTTTGATTATAATACTAAAGATGATAAATCAATAAGAGAAGTTGAAATCAACTATTCTAAGGAATAATATAATAATAATATGAAATAAAAAAAAGCTAATTCTTTCAAGGAATATTGATACTTTTATAAATCATTAAATCAAATAATAAAATACTAATTCGATTTTTACCAAAAATTGGTGAATAATAAATGGGATGGACACCTCCTTCTAAATTTACGGTAGTTTTGACCTTTCTTTTGATGGTATTTGGAATTTTCATATTATTGGATCAATTATTAGGCGCTTGGACACCATTGTTACCTGCATTAAATTTTGCTGGATATGATGGTTGGCTTATTATTGCATTGATTTTATTCTTTCTCACATGGTTTCTATTCTTTATGGGCGTCAAACTGTCAGGTCTTTAAATCTTAAGGTTAAAAATTCCTTTTTTTTTTATGTCCTATAAGATATAAAACAGAGTTTACCAATACTTTGCGTTTTGTCATAACTTTATAAAAAATTAAATTAAATAATAACATAACATTAATTTTTGAAAAAACAAAAATAAATTTCAAATGATTCGGTGAATAAAAAATGGGTTGGACTCCGCCTACTAAATTTACAGTCATATTAGCCTTTCTTTTGATGGTTTTTGGAATATTTATCCTACTTGATGTAATTGATTTACTATGGATAGGTTTTTTACCTTATTTTGAAATTGCGGGAAAGCATGGATGGATTGTTATATCATTAATTGTCTTTTTTCTTTCTTGGTTTCTACTCTTTCTAGGAGTAAAATTAAAAGGATTATAATTATAACTTTATAAAATTAAGTGTTGATTAAATTATGGCATGGACACCTCCAAGCAAATTTATTGTAGTAATAACCTTTCTATTGTGGGGATTCGGATTATTCATTTTACTTGATCAATTTCTCATATTTTGGGCACCACCACTCTTACCAATAATTCATCCTTTTGGTTGGGCTTCTCCTACATCGTGGATGTTGATTGCTATGATCGTATTCTTTTTCTCATGGTTTCTATTTTTCCTTGGTGTAACACTGAAAGGTTTATGATTTTCTAAGATTAAATCATTTTTTTTTCTTTATTGATTTGGAAATGGCCATTTGAGAAAGAGTCTGTTGGATAATGAAGGATCATTATTAATCTGACAATAAAATTTAAAACATTTCTAAAATTTCAAGAAAATGTTATTACGTGATTTATTATCAAAAATACAACAAAACAACTAAGCGTAATACGTTAACGCAAATTAACAAAAAAGTGAAGAAATACAATAAAAATTATAAACTTAAGAGGAAATTAAAATGGCAAAAGAAAAAGAAACCAATTCTGTTTTCGTTGGCCGCCGTCCGACAATGAACTATGTGATGGCCACTATGATGATCCTTAATAAAGGTGAAGAATGTACTGTAAAAGCTAGAGGAAGAGCTATTTCTCATGCTGTTGATGTATGTGAAATCTTGAGAAATAGGTTCTTAAAGGGCACAGAATATAAGGACATCAAATTAAGCACGGAACAATTAGAAGGAGAAAACGGACAAAACAATAATGTTTCAAGTATTGAAATTGTACTAGCTCCTCCAAAATAAACAGTGAAATTACCTATAGTTCGCTAATACAAATAACACAATCTTTATTTTTTTTTATTATCCAATTTGTATGAATTATATTTTGAAATTTGTTGTCTTAATTTAAATTTTAATACTACTTTAAAATAATTTAAATTATTAAATGATTTCTTGTTTGTGAAAGAAGAAAGGAGTTTTTTATATTAATCTGTTATTAATTTAAAAGATATTCTCTTATTAATAATTCTTTTAAGATTTCACTAAATCGAATTTTAGCTTAGATCTAAAGCATTTAAATAGAAAATCATAAATTTTTGTCTAAATCACAAACATTTAATAATACAGTTGGAAAATTAATAATTAACAAAAAATAATTTGTTTTAATTTTAAATCCGATTTTTAACAAAATCTAATAAAAATTCTAAAAGAGGAAGATAAAAATGGCGAAAAAAGCTGCAGAACCTTTGTATGTAAAATCTAAGGTAAGAGAATATATTAAGGGGAAAGGGTGTAATACAAGTAGTGGTGTTCTTGATGGGGACACGTTAAATAATCTCATAATGGATATGCTTGATAATGCCGTAAGGCGGGCACAGGGTAATAATAGAAAAACAGTAAAGGCAAGAGACTTGTAAGCTCGCTTGCCCAAAAAACATTTTTTTTTATTTTATAATTCTTAGACAGAGATTTTTTGATTAAATAACAATTGTGGGCTTTTCAAATCGAGCTTTACTTATTCCCGTAGATAGATCTTTATCTACAATAATTTTTGAAGTATCTATATCCTGGGGAATAGCTGTGTGAGTTATCAGGAAAATTTGAGAGAATGTTTTCGATTTAATTAGGTGTTTAAGAATTCTTTCTCTCCTTGTCTCATCTAACGCTGCTAATGGTTCATCCAATAATAAAAAATCAATTTTTGGATTTTTTCTTGGTGACTCCTTAGTAGGGCGAATTGATCCCATTAATTCCGATATTGCTAAGCGTAGAGCAATTCCTAAAGCTGTACGATCACCTCCAGAGAGAACCTCAGTAGATTCATATTCACCATTAAAATTATCTCTTATTCTTAATGATAAACCTGTTTTCTTGGTTCCACTTAGATCAAGTAATAGATCACTGTATTGACCAGATGTAAAATCTTTAATATATTTGTCTGTACTTAGGGCAATATTTTTGACTAAACGTTTTACGACCATATATTCTGTGACAAATCTTCGAACAAATTCTTTTGCTTTAGTTATGTGTTCAAGATCAATTTCATGTTCATCAATTTTGCGTTGCAAATCGGTCATTTTTAGAATTTCATTATGCAATTTTTTTATTCTCTCATTATTTTTTTGAAAGTTCAAATTAATTTGATCAAATTCCTTCTTATTCGCCTTTAACTCTGCTGAAACTCTCTCTTTTGCTAGTATAATTTCTTTTACTCCTTCAGCACTCGAATCTTGAAATTTATCCCCATGTTTTGAAAGAAAATCTTTCAAATCTTTTTCAGATTTTTTAAATTCAGATTCATTTCTTATATAATTCTCAAAATCCTCTTTAAGACCTTGGTAAATGGTTATCTTTTCTTTGATCTTATCCAAGTCAGACTGGTTAGTACTTATTTTCTTATCAAAATCGGTTAAAACTCTTGAGATTGAATCAATTTTTTTTTGGTTTACTGATATTTCTTTGGTGAATTTTTGAATTACTTCATCATAATGTTCTTTAGTTAGTTCACTTTGACAGGTTGGGCACTGAGCTAATTCTTTTCCTTCTCCCTTTTTAATAAATTTTAAACTAGTTTCCATTTCTTTTATGGCCTTTTTGTTATCTTCGATTTTACCTTTAGTTTTTCCTAAACCTTTAAATGTAGCGTCTCTTTTCTTTTCTAAATCCTCTTTATTCATTTGAAATTTAGTTTTATTTGAACTTAATGTTTCAATCTTATTATCCATCGTTTTTCTTGAACTAAAATCTTCTAAATTTAAATTAGTTTTTTTAATCTTGGTATTAAAATCATTATAATAAGATTGAAATTTGTCTTTTAAAACTAGATTCTGTTTATATAAATTTTCTAGCTCAGAAATTAATTCTTTTGATGGAAAGCTTTTTTGTTCTTTTGATAAGTTCTTAATTATTTTTTCTTTTTCAATTGCATCTTTTTTTAATTGAATATTCTCTTTTTCAATATCCTCTATATCCTTTTTAATTCTTTCAATAGGTACTCTCGATTTTTCAAGCTTTTCTTTTTCAAACTTTTGTCCTTTAAATTTAGTATCTAAAAAAGAAAGAGCAGTATCTATTATATTCAGCCTAAATAAATCTATAATCATTTCTCGTAGTTCTGCTCCTTTTTTATTCGCAAGTTCTTCTACTTCACCCTGTCTTACAAAAACAGTACTCATAGCTTGTTCAGAAGATATCTCAAAAAATTTTTCAACATTAAAATTCTTTATTTCACTATAAGTATTCCTCCCTTTATTCCATTCAAATAATTTGGCAGTTATGCTCCCTGTTCTTCCCCACTTTCGATAAATATAGTATTTTTTTTTGTCTAGAGTGAAATAAACATAAATCTCTGCTTTATCTTGTTCTCCATACGTGATAAATGAAGCAGCATTTCGGCCTTTGAATATTTTAGGGCCAAAAAATGCAAATAGAATTCCTTCAAGAATGGTAGATTTTCCGTAAGAATTTTTACCACTTATCAAAATAAGACCTTCAGGAAATTCATTATTTTTATTTGGAATGTTTAAATTCTTATATCCCATGAAGTTTTTGAAAGAAAGTTTTGTTATGTGCATATTATCTTAAACCTCTTTTTCTTTTTCCATAAATTGAAGAGCTCTTTTTATTGCATCCATTCCAAATTTCGCTAACTTATCCACATCATAATGGGTTCTATCTTCGCTTAATTTCTCTTGAACAAATTCTTTAAATTCGTCATCAGGTTTCTCAAGTATATAATCTTGGATTATTCCAGCACTAATATCATCCTCAAAAGTCTCGGATATATCAGAAATACTCCAAATTAATTGTAATATATTATACTTTTCAGACTGAGAAAAACAATTCCTCCTCATCTTAAGCATCAATTCATTAATTTGCCATGTTTTTTCAGTTGTCATTTCACCATAAAAATTAAATTTTAATCTAGCTGATGTTTCTGAATTAAAGCCATCTTTAGATAAGTAATTATCCAATTCACCTTGTACCCATGTTTCCAAATCTAAAGTAGATTCTTTAGGATTAATATCATGATGTATTAATTCAAAAGGCCGATTGAGCAATTTATCAGTAATTTTTGCATCAATATTTAATTCTCTTGTTTTTGGATTGATATCGATGACCAAATAAGATTGGTTTTCAAGTTTTTCTTTGAAATTCATAGGGAGTAGACATCCTGAGTAGTAATGGTTTTTAGAAACTCGTTTATACCCATGCTCATGTCCAAGAGCTACGTAATCATAATTAAAATCATTGGAATTAACCTTACTATGTAAAGTTTCATCTCCTACTGAACCATGAGCTATAGCAACGTTTATAAACTCGTTATCTATAGGTTGTTGATTCTGAATCCACTTATCATACGCAGATTCATAGATTTCAAAACTTCTAAATTCAAAATAAGGAAATAAATAAAATCTTACCTTCTTGTCGGGAAATTCTATTAACAAAGAATTATCAGATTTAATTGCTTCTATTAAATCTCTCTCTTTAAAATAATATAAATTTGGATATTGATCTTTATTAATATGTGATTCAAACGGAGTATATTCATAACCTCTAAACACCCCATGATTTCCTTCCACATATATAAATGGTACTTGATTATTTGTATTTTCAAAAAAAATTTGCAAACCTTGGATTAAAGCTCTTCTTGCCGGTTCGGTTGGGGGATAAGAACTATATTTTGAGGGAAAGTGAAAAATATCCCCACAATGTACCAAAAAATCAATATCCTTAATATTAGATATCTCGGTTATTACATTAAGAAATGTGTCATAAAGTTCTTGTTCAAACGGTCTTGAATAATTCTCAATCGCCCATTTATTTATAGTTCCTCTTCGTGGACGATATCCCAAATGAGTATCTGCCATATGGATAATCTTAACCATCTTTATCACGCTTTTTATTAGTTTTCAAATTATTCAAATTTTTGGTGGGAGAACCTTATGCCGACGTACAAGCATAAATTTTCTGGTTTTAGGATCATATTGTAATTCCATAAATTTACTATCAACTTTGCTATACTCTAATGGAAGAAGTGTACTTGCTTCATGCGCTCCAATAAGGCATAAAGGATAACCCCGCGGAGAGTATGGAATTAAATTTCTAACAATACTTTCAGCATCTTTAGTGTTATAAAAGTCAGGAATATCAAATCGCAAAGCAGGACTATCCTTTGCAAATCTTACAATATATGTCCAACTTTTTGTATATTTTGATAAATCCGGGAGTTCTACCAAAAACGGATCACTTTCAATCCTGGAATCCCAATAAAGAAGTATGAAATTTCCTTGCGAATCACGCAACCGACTTTGTTTTGAGATACTGAAGAATTTTATGTCGTAAGTTTGAATAAAATTATAAAATAATTCAACAAAACTAGTTGGCGGAAAAATATGTTGACGAAACATATGAATTCCATCACCAAAAAAAATTACTTTGTCATTTTTACCCATATTTGAAATTTCTTTGATTCTTATCATTGTCTTAATTATTTCATCGGCGGTTCTAATTCTATCGACTACATGGCCAATTGAGGGGTAATAATAATTATATGCTTTAATATGAGCATCAATTTTCTTTTTGTATTTATTGTTGAACCATTCTTCTAGCTTCTGAATATTATATTTTAAGCTACCGATATTGAACTCCTTTTTAAGTGTTTTAATAAAATTTTGTATTACTTCTTTATAAATTGTCAACTTATGTAAATTGTCCTCAACATAGGCTAAAGTAGGTTTGTACATTATGAGCTTTTTATTATATTTTCCATTTTCGAAAGAATTATGACATTCTCCGAATTTAAATGAAGCCAATTTACCATAGGTTCCGGAAAATGTATTAGAACTTTCATCAAATCCTACTAAAGTATAAGCATTTTCAATATAATCTCTTAATTCTCCTTTAATGATAAAGTGGGGCATTTGATTACATAATTTTCCGGCATTCTGTAAAGGATCGTCAGTATCGAATTTATCGGTTTCTAATTCAATTTTTTCATCCTTTGTCCAATTACTAATATCATTTTTAATACCCTCCCTAAATCTCTTTATTATTAATTCTGGAGAATCCTTTGGTCTACTATTAAGAGAATCTTCTAGTGAAATCAGTTCAAAATCAAATGATATTGCCTTCACCTCTAGGGAAGTGATGTAGGTGGTGGAGTTACCCCCTTAGATTTAATTTTTTTCGCAAAATTTTCATAAAATTTTATTGATACATTTTCAAAATAATTATCATATAATGGAATTCTAAGTTTCTGAAAATTAGTAAGCCAAATTCCAGATATTAAAGCAATCCCTCTTGTTCCTGTTAATGACTCTAAATCACTATGTTGTATCCCTCCCCCTAATGTTTTTGCAGCAACTGCCTTTTCTTTCTCTGATCTTAATGGTAAGTTGATAACAGTATTCATATTAGATAAAATAGTATCGTCTATAGGAGAGTATTGTTGAGAAATAACTTCTAAACCCAAATTGAATTTTCTCCCTTGGCGTGAAATATCCTTAAAAATGTTACTATATCTCATCATCTCTGATCTCAAAATACTTGGTGCTTCCTCAATAGTAAAAATAATTATGGGTAAATTCGAAGGATCTTTAACTCTATTTCCAGATTCAATGTATAAATTCTTTAAATTGTGTTTATAATTATCATAAAAACTACTTGGTAAATTCTGGTTTAACTTTTGCTCTAAGGTATTAATATCGGTAGATGATTTTAGAGCCTTACGAATGTCGAATAGTGTCCTTGCTAAAACACCATTGAATAGAAATTGTTCCAAATCTGAAATCATTGAGGCATTAAAAATAATTATACCTCCTCTCTCTAATTTCTCCACAATATCCGCTAATTTACTTGATCCTTTAGACTGAAACATATCTGAATATTCTAACCAATGCATTCTTCTTCGAATTGCTGCCATAGTTTTGTCATCATGACCTCCTGGAGGTCTATATCCATCTAATAATAAATTATCTATATAATTATCAGGGTCACTTCTATATGCAGAATATATTGCACCTACCTGCAAATCATTGAAAGATCCGGTTGCAAATAGATCCTCTGGTTTTACTTCTTGATAATTGATAATACATGGTACAGCTAAACTTTTTAATTCTGGAGGAGGTATTCCTCTATTAGGATATAAATAAAACCAAGAACCAAATAACTCTTTATTCATATTAGTTGTTTTACAGATATCATAGACTCCATATTTAATGCACCCAAGAGCATATTCATCGTGCATATCAATAGCAAGCATAGAAATTTTTCTACCTTTATTTTCTAAAATTACTTGGGCATTATGTTGCAATAGGCCATCAATAAATACCTGATTGAGGTTAGATTTACCCATTCCTGTTGCTCCTGCTATGAAAAAATGATACATCAAGTATTTATAGGGAAACTTGACTGCTACTTTTCTTTGTGATGCTAAATAACCCATAAAAATGCCATCATAAGGAAAAATATGTCCCAAATAATCATTGATATCTTCTTGATTATCTGAAATTTTCATAGAATGAGGCTTTAATACTTGTTTCTCCATTAAATCTTCAATTTCAAAAAATACATTTGTTGTAAAGCGATTTATTCTTTTGTTTGTGGTATTCTCTTCTATTAGTATTATTGGACGCCCTTGGATAACATATTCTAGTTCTGTTTCGAGTTCTGCTTTAATATAATTAGTTATTTCTACATTTTTCAATTTCTGTCTTGTAAGGATGTAATCTGAAATGGTTTGCTCACTTAAAATTTGAGCGATAATAATATATAACTTCTTATTTGTTTTAGCCTCAAGCTTGATAAAACCATGGAGGTGAACATAGTTCTTATAAAAAATTTCAATTGTACTTTCTAAAGAATTAATTCTAATAATCATTATTATATAACCTAAATTTTCTCATTTGAATATATTAATTAAACCACCAATATAAATAAAAAAATATATTAATGGAAACTTACATTTATTTTAGAGTCTTTTGAAAGTAATATGAGAATACTTTAATAAAATTGAAGGACTAAGCAAATTTAGTAGTCTATAAAAGATCTATTGCGGATTTAAAAAGATCTTTTTTATCTATTTTCTTTGTTTTTTTATCAGGTTTAAATTGAACAGAAGA
>JBHLLI010000100.1:0-14897 GCA_048885765.1 Candidatus Hermodarchaeota archaeon | reverse complement strand
TGACAGATTCAGATTTAGATTAAGATTTACTTGATCTACTGAAAGACGAGGAGCAAGAGAGAGGCATCACAATTTTTACAAGTGTAGTACTCTTGGCATTCAATGATCCACGAAAACCTGATGATGATGAACCTTATATTATTCAGCTCAACGATACTCCTGGTCACATTAGTTTTACAGGTGAAGTATCAAGAGCTCTCAGGGGTAGTGATGGCGCTATAATATTAGTAGACGCACTTGAAGGAGTTATGACACAAACTGAAACTAACATTAGGTTATCAGTTGGTGAAGAATATTGTAAACCTGTCCTTTTTATCAATAAAGTTGATAGATTAATTAGTGAATTGAAACTCAGCCCGCAAGAAACGTTTGCTAAAATCGATAAAATTACCAGAGAAGTCAATGATTTAATAAGAAAAGTACGACCTGAAGGAACGGACTGGAGTATAGATTTTGCGAAGAATTCTGTTGCAGTTGGTTCAGCTAAACATGGTTGGGGTTTTACCTATGAAATTCTTCTGGAAAAGAATTTGAAACCTCAAGATGTTTTTGCAAAATATAATGAAGGTGATATTCAATGGTTACGAGATAATTTACCATTAGATGAACCAATGTTAAGAATGATTGTCGATCATCTCCCAGATCCAGTTACCGCTTCTGAATATAGAATTCCTCATATTTGGGGTGGAGATTTAAACTCTGAGCTTGGAAAATCCTTAATGAAAAGCAACCCAAATGGACAACTTCTAGCTATGGTTACTAAAATTTTCCTAGACCCTAAGAGAAATTATCAAGCAACTCTTATTGGTAGAGTATTCTCAGGGACATTCGATCAAACAGATTCAATTTATTTAGTTAATAGTGAATCCAGCAATCGAGTAAAAAGATTGGGAGTTATGGAAATAACAGATATTTTAGATATACCTAAAATTCCAGCAGGAAACTTATTTGCAATGTTTGGATTTGTGTGCCCAGCAGGAGAAACATTTATGTTAACAAGCGATGTTCCTAAAGATAAGGAAGAAAGGAAAAAATTACACCCATTTGAAAAAATTCAATACGCTTGTGAAGCAGTTGTCTCCAGAAGCATAAAACCAAAAGATCCACATGAAATTGATAAATTAGATGAAGTAGTAAGTAAATGGCTCAAGGCAAACCCCGAAGCAGAATATAGAAGGGATGACGAATCTGGTGAATTTATACTCAGCGGTATTGATCCACTACAAATAGAGATCCTTACTAAGAGAATCAATAATCAAGTAGAAATAAATATCGGAGAACCAATCATCATTTACCGCGAAAAAATTACAGAAAAAAGTCCTGAGTTTTATACCAAATCTGCGAATACACACAATCGAATTCTTCTATATATAGAACCTTTGGATGAGATAACTGAACATCTAATCGAAACAGGAAAAATCAATGATTTACAAAATGAAAAAGATAGAGCACAAATCTTAAGAGAAGAAGCAGGTTGGGATGCTAAAGAAGCTAGACGTATAGTGGATGTGTATCATGGAAGTGTTCTAGTTAATGGTGCAACAGGATTACAAAGATTTGACCGGGTTAGGTCTTATTTGAGTGCTGCTTTTAGAGATTGGGTTGGTGATTGTATTCTCGCAAAGGAGCCAGCTACTGGAATTAAAGTAGTATTTACAGACATGACAATCCATGAAGATCCTAGACATACGCAATACGGTCAGATTGCAGGAATGTTCTTCTCTGCTGTTTCCTTAGCTATGTTAGAAGCAAATCCTCACCTTTTTGAACCCGTTCAGAGAATCGATGTAAAATCCCCTCAAGGAACTGAAGGAAGTGTCTCAACAATAGTAACAAAAAGACGTGGTCGTATAACAAATGTAATTCCAGAAGGAGAGTACGTCAGAATCCAAGGACAGATTCCAGCAGCAGAAACAATCGGAATAGCTGATGATATTAGAGGTTCAACGCAAGGACGAGCGTTTTTTGGTTATGAATTTCTAGGATTTGAAAAGGTTCCTGGTAATATGGAAGAAAACCTTATTATGGAAATTCGAAGACGAAAAGGAATGCCAGAAGAAATGCCTTCCAGAAAGAGCTGGGAGCGGTTTATCTATAAAAGAACCTAAAAACTTTTTTATTGTTTAATTTTTATTATATTTTTTTAACTGTTAAAATCAGATTCAATCCTTATCCTCTACAATAACCGCTGTTCCACTGTAAAATTGATCTTTGCCCACAAATGCAAATCGAGTACCAGTGATGGCATTAGTTCCTAATTTATAGGCAATTTTCTTCAATTCATTTGGAACATTAAAGGCATTTAAAAATGAAATTTCAAGAAATTGTATAAAACTGTTAAGAATATTTATTAAAATAATTAGCTTAAGTTCAAGAGAAACTAGAGATTTTAGCAATCATATATAATTTTTTGACAAGTGCTTTAAATGCATCGGTAACACCTTGACCCGTTAAAGCACTTGTTTTATAATAACCTACAAATCTATTTGCTTTCGCAAATTCTCCAACAATGGCATCAGAAGTTGGGATATTCGGATTTGATGCTAACTTTCCATCATCAACTAAATCTACTTTGTTTCCAAATAATATTATTGGAATATTTCCACAATGTGTTTTAAGATCATTAATCCATTTAGTAACATGATTATAACTCTCAATTTGGTCTGAGGCGTGAGAAAAAACGATTATTGCTCCACTACTTCCTGTATAGAATCTTTGGCGTAATGCTTGAAATGAATCTTGTCCTGCAATGTCCCAAAGAAATAAACTAACTTTCTCTCCATCAATTTCCTCCTCATATTTTGAAAATTGTGTTCCCAAAGTTGCAATATATTCCTTCTGAAAGGATCCCTGAGTATATTGTTTAATCAATGATGTTTTTCCTACACCGCCATCACCTATTACAGTAATTTTAAAGCCATATCCCTCATCAGCCATTTTACTCAATCCAGCTTTTAAGTCAAATTTCCTTTCTAAATTAATAAAAATCAGATATTTTAAATTTTTTCAATATGTCAATTATAATTAGATGAATTATACATACTTCTTGAATTAAAAAGAATATGTTATCTTAATATACAAATTGGGAGTTTAAGCATAAAAAAAGATAAGAAAAAGCGATATCTTTTTATATAGTAGCTCGATGATATAATTTCCTTAATAATGTTTGGAATGCCTCTGTAACTCCTTGCCCCGTTAAGGCACTTGTTCTGAAATATTCACTAATATTATGATCTTGAGCAAATTTCTGAACATGAACATCAGAGGTTTCATAATCTGGACTAGATGCTATTGCATTTTGATCAACTAAATCAGCCTTATTTCCAAATAAAACCATGGGTATATTTCCACATGCTTCTTTAATATATGACAACCATTTATCTATATGACGATAAGTTTCTATTTCTTCAGGGGCAAGAGAAAAAACTATAATAGCACCACTACTTCCTTTATAAAATCTATCACGTAGCGTAGCAAATGACTCTTGTCCAGCTAAATCCCATAAAAATAACTCAACCATAATCCCACTTATTGATTCCTCATATCTTGAGAATTGCATCCCTAAGGTAGAGATATAATCCTTTTCAAAAGTGTTTGTTGTATATCTTTTAATTAAGGAAGTTTTACCAACTGCCGCATCCCCAACAACAACAATTTTAAACCCAAAAGCTTTATCGCTCATCATTTTTGAGTCATATTTTCTGATATTTCTTTTCTATATAGTAAAAATGAGTCCTTTTAAGCATTACTAAAACACTTAGATATAAATTTTAAGAATATCTTGGAATCAAAGAGATGGTTGTATGCCTTATTTTTCTAGTTTTAAACCATTTTTTAATTCTTCTGCTAGAAGAATATAAATTTTATTCAGAAGTTAAAAAGTTCAATCAAACTTTCAGTATTATCAACTAAAATATCTGGTTTATGTTCGAGTAATACTTGTTTTTGAGCTAAACCGCTTGCAACACAAATCATTTTAACATTGGCAGCCTTCCCGGCATCCACATCTGTCGTCATATCCCCTACAAAAATTGCATCTGAAGGTTTCAGGTTCCATTTATCAAGAATTTTTAATATTCCCTCGGGATCGGGCTTTACTTCTGTCACATCATTAAACCCTATTATTGTATCGAAATATTCTGAAAGATTAAATTTTTCTAACACTTCTTCTGCGTATTGACTTTTATTGTTTGTTAATATCGCTAATTTTACATTTTTAGATAATTTTGAAATTAAATTATCAATCCCTTTAAAAATGGATGATTCATCTTCCTTATACTTATTGAATTGGTTAAAAAGGAATATTGCAATGCGTAATTTCTTGAAAAAACTTAAACCCTCAAGGAATTTTACTTGTAATAACTCAAAGGAATTTAGTAATATTTTAGGAACAGGATAGTTTTGTATTTCTTCAATTAAATGAGCAATCTCCTCCATTACTTCATCGCGATTTACATTCTCCAATTGGTATTTTTCAATACCATCATCTACTGCTTTTTTAATAGCTTCTGTAATATCGTAAATAACACCATCTAAATCAAAAATTATTCCTTTATAGTCACTTATAGTAATTTTTTCCATACTAAAGTCTATTAATATTTAGGACAATTTTAATTATTCGAATGTCAATAATTTAATTATACAAATATCAAGAATTTTATAAATTACATTTTCAAATAAAATGAATGAAAACCAAAAAGAAGAAATTGATGATATATCTACTGAGGAAAATCAACTAGAAGAGGATGATTTGGAAGCTTATCTTAGAGATATGAAGGCACTTGAAACAGATTTTTCTGACATGGAAGATTTGGATTTTGATGAACTTCAAGAAATACAAGATGCCATTGAAAAAGTTAAGGAGAGTGAAGAACTACATGACGATAGCTTAATTTCTGAAGAAATTCTTGCGGAAGAAATTAAGAGTCAAGAAGAAGTCAAGGAAAGTATGATCTCCGATTTTTCTGATATGGATGAAATTGATTTTGATGAATTAAGAGAGATGCAGGAAGCCATTGAATCCGTAAAGCAAGATGAATTACAAGAAGCAACCCAACTAGAGGGAGAAATTCAATATGATCAAGTGGTTTCTAAAGAACTTGAAGAAAGAATAAAGCAAGAGCTTATAAAAAGAAAAAAAGTTGAAGCAATAGAAATTATTACACCTGAGAAATTTTTAGATTATATTAAAAATAAACGTGATAAGATATGGTATCATGCTCTTTATTATTTAACCATCAATGTGGAAGATAATATCGCTTCAAAAACATTACTGTATGATGTTTTAAAAGAAACAACTAGTAAAAGTCCAATAGATCCTATACCTGAACACCAATTTTATTTTGGATTAGGTTATCTTTTAAGACTAACGCTTAATGAGAAACAAGTGGTAAGATTTCTAAGAGATGGAAAATTTAAAATCAATGTCAATGTTGAAACTTTAAAGGAAATATTAGAAGAAGCAGGGGAACCAATCAGTACACGACCTATTATAAAAGAAGAAGAGAAGAAGAAAATGTTTAAAGATTTTCTAAATGATGATTTTCTTGATATCTAAATTTGAACTTTAAATCCTAATAGTATGAGTCGAAAACCGTCGTTATTGATTATAGGAAATTCAAATGTAGGTAAATCTTCAATAACTAGATTACTTATGCCAAATCCTAGAAAGTTTAAAGGAAAAATTGGGAAAACTCCTGGTAGCACACTATTAATAAAATCTATTACTCAAGAAAATTTACCCTATAACATAGTCGATCTTCCTGGATTTGGATATATAAATCAATCAAGCCGAAGAAGGGGAGAACATATTAAAAAACAGCTAGTAATTCATATTGAAAAACACTTTAATGATTATTTTTTTGGGTTAATTGTAATAAACATATTGAGAATTGAGGATGAGATTAGAAAGTATTTTATTCAAAATAAAAGGACAATCCCTTTAAGCTTTGAAATGATTCAATTTTTAAAGGAATTTGAAATTCCATATTTAATTCTCATTAATAAGATTGATAAAGTCTCTAATATTGACCAAAAAAAAATTATTGAATTATTTTTTAAAACAGCAAAAGAATATGGTTTAACATTGGATCATTTGGATAACTATGAGGCTAAAAATAAAACAATAATACCATACTTAGAATTTTCGGCTTTAAAAAAAATAAATCTTGGTAAATTGAAAGCAATAATTCAGAAATATCTATACGCTAAGGATTAGCAATTTTTGGATCTTTATTTGGATCCCAATTTACGGCAAATAGAAAATCTCTGCTTGGCTTATTTCTATAAATCAAAGGAAATCCACTAATTTTCTCAAATTTTTGAGCAAAATTTTCTAAAAATTCATATTCTGGAAAAAAATCTTTAACTTGCTCACTACTTTTCAATCTATCCTTTATCATTAATGCTTTAGCTTGCAATGTAAAACCTTTAATTTCAAAAAAGTGAGGGTTTGCTTTCTCAATGATTTTAGTGTATTCCTTTATAGATTCTTGATTTATATTTAAGTTTTTTACAGCAGTAAGTCTGACTAAGGTCCTGCAAGATAAGGATTCTATCGAATTAAGAGTATCCATTATCTTATTCCAACCACTTTTTAACATTGGTCGACAAACTTTTTTGTAGGTATTTTCATTTGATGCAGGTAATGTTAAATACAGTTGGGAGGGTAAAGAATCCAAACTTATGATCTTCTGTGGTAATGTACTATTAGTAACTACAAATGTAGTCATATTACGATTTCTAAACTCTTGTATATAGTCAGAAATCATTGGATATAAAAGAGGTTCCCCATCTAGAGATATAGCTGCGTGATTGGGACTTAAAGCTTCATGGTGTGCTTGCATTATCTCATCAGGAGTAGTTAATGCTCTATTAATCAATCTTTCTATTTCCTCTCTAGAACTAATACAGCAATTGATATCATTATCTAACTTAAAGTGATTACTTAAAGTACTTGTTGGTTTTATGAATTCTTGGTTCTTTAAAAGAGTAGTTGCCCGTTCAATTTTATTTTTTGAAACATGAATATTATTACTGAGTGACTCTATACTATGAGTTTCATTGTAATTTAAAAGTATGTAATATAGGATATCGATCATAATTTCATAATTATCAAGGTATCGCCTTAGGGGTAAATGATTTTGAATTATATCTTTGTGATGTCTTAGCATTTCATCAATCAGAAATTTAGGATCGTCTGGTTCAACAATAAATTCACTGCCAAGTGATCCAAACTCAAGATCTCTCCAACAAAAGACACATTGGTGGTTGCAAAACGGTAACGAAGGAGTATTTTGTAAACATCTATGACTGTGGATTCCAAAAACACCTTTATAACAATTACGATTTTCTCTTCCCGTTGCTAACCGTTGCTCAAGCCAATGACATGGTTTAATTGAGGAATGCTTATTATCTCCAACTATTCTATACGTTGTTTTAGTATAAGCTTCAACAAATTCATTTGTGATCTTATTGTCAACGATATACCGGTTATTCATTAAAGAACCACGTTAAATCCAAAATTCTCACTATTTATATAAATAAATGTATTTTATTAAGATATTAAATTATATTCTTTAAAATTATAAGTAACGTAAATAATTAGTATAATCTTATAGAATATAATCAAAATTTCTTATTTGGTTAACCAAGATAAATTAATTCTGATTGAAAATGTTAAATAGAATCAAAAGCGAATTGCTAAACGTTGGTTTGAAGTTTATTTCAATTGATGAAAAAATTGTAAGAATGATACTCGAAACAAGTCCTTCAAACGTAAATGAAATTGTCATCCTTCCTGCAATCAAAATTGTAATGAAGAAATTATTGAATAAATTGCAAAATAAAAGAAATCATGGAAGGGTATATAACGGTGAATTAAATGGCGTAAAAGTTAGTATTGTTCGTTCTTTAATTGGAGCACCTAATTGTGCCATGGCAGTAGAAGCTTTAAAACGATGTAAAACAAAAATTATTATTCGAATTGATTTATGCGGAGGAATAGAAAATATGATTTTGCCAGTCAATATTGGAGATATTTTAATCCCTAAAATAGCCTACTGCGATGATGGAACTTGTCCTCAATATTTTAGAGAACACTCAGCTTTAGTAAATGAACATGAATCAATTTCCAATCCATTAGGAAAATTTCAAAACTTATTCACAGGAAATCAAACAATACTTATATCTAAACCTGATGCTCAACTAAATGAAGTGGTTTTCAATAAAGCTACATCACTCTTAAGAGATAAAGTAAAATTAGTAGATTTGTGGACTACTGATGCTCTATTTTGTGAGAGTTTAGATTTTGTACGAGCATTAAGTTCGATAAATGTACAAGGTATTGATATGGAGTCTTCGATTTTATTCCTATTAGGGAAAATTTACAATTTAAAAACTTGTTCCATACTTTCCGTGTCTGATTTGCCTGGGCATTCGAAATATGATTTACTTAATTCAAATGAGATTCACCCTGAGATGGAAAATGGAATCGATAATTCGATTAAAATCCTAATCAGTTCTTTGCCACAAGTACAGCATGAATTAATTTAGTGTTAAAGTCCTTTTAGTAGTTGAGAAAAGTCAGGTTCAGTGAAAAAATCATTATATAATTTTAATAGCTCAAAATTAACAAGAAAGATCTTTTTACCTTCTTTATTCTTAGTAGTTCTCATAAGATTAAGTTCTTTTAACTTTTTGATATGATAAAGAATTGTCCCCGAGTATATGTCAAGATTATCACCAATTTTACTTACGGTAATTTCCTCCTCTTTAAAGATTTCTTCTAATATTTTAGGGATTAGTGGATTCAAAAAGATTACTTTAAATTCTTGATAATCTTCGGGTACCTCACTTAAAAAATAATGAAGAGATTTTCCAATTTTCTTGGATCTTATCAGGTTAAACCTTTCAAGTGTCATAACATGCTTTAAAAAGGGAGTTCTTGTTATACCTAATTCTTCTTCGATTTTTTCATCCCGAGCGTGTATTCCTGGGTTATTTTTTATGAAATCTAATATTGTCACCAATTTTTCATTACTTAGGATTTCCAATTTTGTACGTCGTTCGTTTGTAACAATCCAATTTTTCTCTTCTAAACCCCGAATTGCCAAGAATATATCTTCTTTACTATAACCCTTTTTATAAGAAAGTTTAGCTATACACTTAGCATATAGTTTTTCAATTATAGGATACTTTTGGATTTGAGCTTCCGAAACAATTTCAAATTCAGTATCATACCTTTTCAGTTTTAATATATCTTCCGCAATTTCTAAAACATCTTTTTCGATCTTGCTTAGCTCTTCAACAATTTCCTCTTTAATCACTTCTGTTTCTAGAGTTACTTCCGTCGTTTCTCCTAAAGGTTTAAAATCAAGTCGCCTAAATGAACTATCCTGTAATTTTTTCTTTTCTTTATTTCCTCTTGGTTCTCTTCTTTTTTCAAGTGACATCTTTAGGCGTTTTCCTCTAAAAATTGAACAAATCTTATCTGTTCATCATAATCCATATATTTTAATTCTTCAACTATCTTATCGTAATGTTTAGGTTTAACATTAGGGAGTTTACGAATTCTATTTATTAATCTTTTTGGTATTTCTTTATATAAATTAACGATAGCTTCGATATATTTGACCTGCTCCTCATTTGTTAAGAAAGCAAGTTCTTCTAATAACTCTTTCTTTTCTTTTTTCGTAATTTTTAAATCGGTTATTTGTTTCCTCAAATCTTTTGAAAGAACAGCAAAAATTTTTGAAAAATATTCCTTTACTAACTTCTTATCTTTTTCATCTTTTACGGGAAGAAGAGAGTCATGTAACTTTAATTTAAATTCTTCTTCCCTTTTCGCTTTTTCTTCTTTGTCTATTTTTGGAGGTGTTTCTTCGATTTCTACTGGTGGAATTTCTTCTATTTTTTCTTGTTCAACCTCAGTTTCCACTTCTACATGAGTTTCAGGTTTTTGAATTTCAACTGGCTCTTCAATGGGTCTTGACTCAATATCTTTTTCTTCAGCAAATACTTTTTGCGGTTCCTCTAACTTTTTGTAGGGTGTAGGTGGAAGGGGTGGAGTTGGTGGAATAGGTGCGGTAGGAACATAAATTGCCGGTTTTTCAATATCCGCTACTTTTTGGGCTTCTTCCGATGGTTTCCCCAAACTCAGGATAATTATTAAGATTCCTTTTAGTAATATAAAAATGCCTGCAGCGAAAAAGGTTGTTCCTAGAATCCCTAAGACGATTAATTTTACTCCATCTATACGTACAAAAGTCTGCTTTTCCTTGATTTTCTTTTTCATTCCACCATCAATTAGTAAAACTATTATAGCAATGATAAGAAGAATAAAATATGTTATCACCCCCAAAGGGATCTGAAGACCAAAAGGTAGAGTTATAAGAACAGTTCCTCCAAGAAGAAGATAAAAACCTTCTGTAAATGTTCCATACAAACTATATAATATAATTATAAATCCTGCTTTATTGGAGAAGTAATTTAATGAATTCTTTGCAACCAAACCATAATCATAGACTTTAAAATCTTTATTTTGGGAATTATTAAGAACGTATATTATGATAAAAATGCCTTTAATAAGAATAATTACTCCTAAACCATACATAATGCACCCTAATATTCCCCAACAGAATGCATCCAAAAAGATTTCATTGTATTTCTTCTCTTTGATTTTTTTATTAATATAAATTCTATCATAAGATATGAGAAAAAGGCAAATAATTATGTGAGCAATATGAGTAGTTAGATTATAAAATCCAAAGAATGGAAATAAATTAATTATAATTGCTATAACTAAATAAAACAAAAATATAAAGAACGGTATTGTAGATATCTTATTTAAAGCTTGAATAAATTTATCTAAACTGGTTGATTTTATTTCAGGTAAGGTATGAGATGATTTTTTCTGCCTTATATATGGGGTTGGAGCGGGTTTGAATTCAACGCCTTCCAAAATAAAAGGAGAACCACATCTTTCACAATAAACTTGAATATTAGTTTCTATTAAGTGAGAAAGCTCTGTTGGGAATACATATCCGCATTCTCTGCAGACAAAAATTTTGGTCATTCTTTTTAATCACACCTTTATTATGATCATTTATTTTTACTTTAATTTTTTTCGAATAAAATGGAATAAATTCAAATTAATGAGAGACAGTAAGGGGGTGAACAGTTTGTTTTCTAGTTATTCTTGTACCACAATTTACACAAAATACAATTTCATGTGTTTTTAAGTGTTTCTTCATTTTATTTGAAATTCTTTTTCCACACTCACTACAAAATTCTAAAATATACCGTTGTTCATCTAGACGTTTATTACTAATATTGATGTCATTATTTTTTTCTGTTTTTAGTGTTGATTTCCCTGAGACTAGTAGGTAAAACCCCTCAAATAATTTGTAAATCCCATATCCAATATATTTGAGAAGGTAAAATATACCCTTAATAGTATAATAGATTAAATATGCGATTCCCTTAATAATATAATAGATTAGAGTCACAGCTAAAGCTAATATTGCGACTATACCAATAATGACTAGTACTTGACCATATAGGGGTTGTTCTATGTACCATTCGATAAAAGTGCTAAACCACAATCCAATATTTTGCAGAAAAGTTTCCCAATCCATTATTATTCATCCAATTTTTCTAGTACTTTTTCTTAATAAAATTGTGTTTAGATTTGATTTTAAAATTCTTGGAGTCCAATTTTTGAAACTAATAGGAACTAAATTTGAAAATTTTTAATTTGTTGTTATTAAATTCTTCCAATCCAAAGATAAGAATGTTTTATGAAGTGAATGATCATCATCCACTATATTGTACTGAAGATTAAAAAATAGCTTTTCAGCAAATATTTTAGACTGAGTTGGTGAGACGATTTTATCATGTTTACCATGATATACAATTACGGGAATCTTTAACTTCGAATCAATCTTAGGATTTAACTTAGTCGAAGATAAATAAGGAGCAAGCAAAATTAATTTAGACACCTTTTCAGGATTTTGAGAGGTAAATCTAACCGCCATAAGACCTCCAAAACTAGAACCAATAATTATCCAAGGACTTTTTTCTTTCATTATTGAATTTAACTGTTTCATTCTGATCTCTAATATATGCTTAATTGAGATGCTAGGTTTATAAGCTTCAAAATCAGGAGTAAGGCATCCAGGTAACCATTTTTGGAGCCGTTGTCCTTTAAATGCTTTCCCTGAGCTTTCAAGCCCGTGAATATATATTATATTTTGCATAATTTTAAATTAATTTAAGACTCGTGCTCGATGGATACCTCATTCATTTCTTCTTTCAATATTTTCATTTCTTTTTTATGTCCAAAATATACTAATAATCCAAATATTGAAAAATAAATCGTAAGTATAATCATTGTATAGAAATAATATTTATACGTATAACTCATAAAATGTAAAGCTAGCCCAATTATAAATCCTGTAAATAATCTAGATTCAGTAGAACTTTTTCTTAATAAAAGTCTCTGTGTTCCCCAATCTATTAAACCTGGTATTGGAAGAATTATGCAAAGAAGTATAGCAATTTCTGCGCTAAACTCAACTTGGTAAATTTTGAATAATAAATATGTTGTAAAAAGGGCAATCAATCCTCCAAGAATTACTCCTGAACATCTTGAGCAAAAGTATATTTTTGTTCTACCAAATTTAAGATAAAATGTATGATCACTTGCAGATAATGGATGATGAGTTAAAAACATACGATATACTTCTTTCTCTTCCTTAGCTAGGACATTATCATAGAGAAATAATAATATCGGAACAGTAAATAAAACGGAGACCAGAATTGAGAGTAAAAATTTGATACCATAATTAACAAAAATATCCACAAGTGTATATAGACCTGGATAAAAAATAATCTGAAAAACTATAATTATCCAAAAAACAATAAATGATGCAATGAGCAATGCTATGAAAGAATAGAACACATCAATTTTTCTGTGATATTTTAAAGGGTGATATTTATAGATTCCAACTAAAAATCCATAAATAGCGATAATTAAACACCATTCGAGATAAATTGTACCATAAAATGCTAATTGAAACAAAAACTCACCTAAAAATCCTGTAATCAAGCCATTTATGGGCCCTGCTAAAACAGATAGAAATGTAAAAAGTAAAAGAGATACTGAAAAATGGATGGTAATTTCTTGATTACCAATATAAATAGTCGAAATTGAACCAAATGGTTCAGAAAGATAGATATAAGATATTGTAACGAATGCAATAATGAATAGATTTAAAAAAATGCGCCTTATTACACTATATTGCTCTTCATTATGAGAGGATTCGGTCAAGATAACCTCTTATTTTTTTTAGATTAACCATAATTGATAAAAAATTAATTAAAAATCGTATCAAGTTCTTCGATTAATTTCTCCTTCGTCTTTTCAAACCCCATACGCAAAACTTTTAGAATTATATTTTTTCCAAGTGGAACTTTTAAAATCGTATCGTCTTGTTCAACAATAGAAATTCCCTCATCGTTATAATCAAGTTGACGCTTTAGTGCTTGATAAGCTATTTCTTTTGATTTAAATGCTGATCGTGATAATTCATTATAATCTTTAACATCATCCTTTACCTTAAAAAAAAGGATAGTTTCTTCTACTTGGGTAATGAAGCACTTTTTCGTAACTTCTTCCAACTTTTTATAATTACGGTGTGTTTCTTTACATTGAATATAGGTTTGATCATTTTTGAGATATGTTGGAAAGTTTCTATTAATGATTCTAGTTAACTTTTCATTAGAACCATCACCACTTTTTAAGAATTCTTTTGCAGAATCAAGTGTAACTCTTATTTGTTCCAAAGTACCTACTTTAGCATCTTTATCAGACCAATATTTATAAAATGATCTAATAATTGGTTTAAGTACGAAATTGAGAGAACCTCCATCTACTTCAGATTCTATAAAATCTCGACCATAGTTCAAAGAAGTTTCCATTTGTTCAATCATTCTTTTTTCTACGATTCTATAATTTCGGTCTAAGTACTCCATTATTCAACTCCAATCAGTTTAATTCTTGAAATTTATATCAGCTTGATTCTTCATTTAAAGATATCATACTAATTTAATAGTAAAAATCTTTTGTGAAATTAATATTTTAACTATTTATCATCATATGTATCGTTGAGAGAGGCACTAAACTCTCTTTTGGTTAAATTAAAGCCTTGTCTAAGAGCTTTTACGATTATTTTTCTTCCCATTGGGATTTTGAGAATTGAAGAATCTTCTTCTACAATTTTAATACCTCTATCCGTAAAATCTAATTGTTTCGATAGAATTTTTTCAGCTACCTCTCTCGAAGGAAATGCAGCGCGACATAAATCTCCATAGTTATCTACATCATCTTCTATCTCTAGAAATCTTACAACTTCTTTTAAATAATTTTTAAACGTTTCTTTAGCAACTTGTTTTAATTTTTCATAGTTTTTATGACTTTTTGAGCATTGCTGGGATGTTTGATCTGCTTCTAGATATTTTGGAAAATTATCCTCAAGGATTTTGTTGAAACTCTCTTCAGTTTTACCATTTAACAAGAGTTGCTTACCAGAATTTAAGGTGACTTCAATTTGTTTTAAAGTACCAGATCTGGCTTCATTTTTAGCCCAAATGTCATAGAAAGTTTTAACAATTGGTTTAACAATGAAGTTTAATAATCCTGTGTCTAATTCAGTATCAATTAGTGTTCTTCCTAATTCAAGACTCTTTTCCATTTGTTCAATCATTCTTTCCTTTACAACACGATAATTTCTCTCTAAGTAATCCAATGTTAAATCTCCGACTATGTTTTAAAACAAAAATATAATTTCTCAAACTCAAATAATTATTATAAAAAGAATTCTATACTTTTAAATAGT
>JBHLLI010000099.1:13874-14960 GCA_048885765.1 Candidatus Hermodarchaeota archaeon | reverse complement strand
AGTGAAGCAATAGAGTTTGCAAATAAAATTGGATATCCTGTTGTAGCTAAATTAATGAGTCCGGATATCATCCATAAAACAGATGCTAAAGTGATTAAATTAGATATTAAGTCTGATGATGAATTGAGTCTCGCATATGAGGAAATTCTAGCAAATGGTAAATCTTACAAATCAGATGCCAGTATATCCGGAGTAAATATTCAAAAAATGGCAAAAGACGGTGTTGCGGAGATTATTATAGGTGCAGTTCGTGATAAAAATTTCGGACCAGTTCTGATGTTTGGTTTTGGAGGTATTTTTGTTGAAATTTTTAAAGATGTATCATACCGAGTGTGTCCAATTAGCAAAGAAGAAGCAGAAAGAATGGTACGAAGTATAAAGGCGTTTCCCTTATTAAATGGATATCGTGGTCAAAGTAAGGGTGATATTGATAAACTTACTGATGTGATGTTGAAATGTTGCACACTTTTATCAGAAAATCCACATATCGTTGAACTTGATTTAAATCCTGTTATTGTATTTGAAACAGGTAAAGGAATAATGGTTGTAGACGCTCGAATTATTTTAAAGGAGGAGGATTAATATTTCAAAACTAAAAGATTTTGATGGCTTTTTCAATCCAAAAACTGTTGCTTTTTATGGGGCGTCAAATATGATGCAAAAATTTGGCAGTATCCATCTAGCTAATTTATTATCTGCTGGGTTTAAAGGAAAAGTGATTCCTATCCATCCGAAAGAAGAGGAAATCTTAGGGTTTAAAGCCTATAAAAATATAAAAGATGTTCCAGAGAATGTTGATTTAGTTGTAATGGCAATTAATCCAAAATTAATTAATCAATTCTTAGAAGAATGTGGCCAGAAAGGTATAGAACATGTGATTATCTTATCAGGAGGTTTTTTAGAGGTAGGAAATAAAGAAGCACAAGATAAAATGAAGAGTGTTGCTGAGAAGTATAATATTAAAATTATGGGTCCCAATTGTTCTGGCGAAGTAGTTACTCCTTTTATTAATATAACTCACGTGCCTTGGCCTCCAAGAAAAGGGGGAGTTTCAATTGTTTCTCAATCTGGAACTTATGCAGTTCA
>JBHLLI010000099.1:0-13774 GCA_048885765.1 Candidatus Hermodarchaeota archaeon | reverse complement strand
TGCTTTTGATTCACTTCCTCTCCCTAAAGGAAACCGAGTGGCAATTCTTACATTAGGGGGAGGGCCTGGTACTTTAATGTCAGATTTATTTGAAAGTAATGGAATGAAAGTTCCTATGTTAAGTAAAGAATTACAAGAAAAATTGAAACCTTGGATGCCAGAAACGGCATCTACTATCAATCCAATTGACCTAACTTATTCTGATGATATGCAAAATTTCCTTAATGTTTTACCTGAACTTATATTAAAAAGTGATGAGATTGATTCACTAATTTTCTATGGATTAATGGGTACGGAATACTTTAAAAACCTAGTTAATGTTCCAGATTATATGAGTAATCATGAGAGTATAATAACTATGAGAAACTTCGGGGAAATGATGGAAGATTTTTTTATTGCTCTATTTGATGAAATCATAGAATTTAAAAATAAATATCAAAAACCCATCATTTTAACATGTTATAATACGCGAGAAGAAAAATTTGTAGCCTACTTACAGGATAACGGGATTCCTGTTTGTTATCCCGAGGAAGGCGTCTGGACTTTAATAAGAATGTGGCAATACAGCAAATTTATGCAATCAAAAAACCAATAAAATATTATATCTTATTTTTTTTATCATAAATTACATTTTATTAATGGATTTTAAAGAATGCCCATAAAATCATGTTATAAATGTGGGATGATTCGGTCTACTAAAGATTTAGTTCTATTAGAGAAAGGGCAATATCTTTGTTTTCGATGTTGGAATAAACTTCATAGAGAAAAATCAAACATAAATACTAAAAACTAAGTAATAACTAGTCATATGATACTAAAAATGTATATTTTTCAAGATCGAATTTCTTTATCTTAATATCGTCTTTATTTCTTTTTCTTGGAGTGAGAGGTATTTTGATTACTATTTTATAATTTTGTAAGTAAAAATTATTATAAAAAACATTCTTGAATTTATCCCAATCAATGAACTTTTGAATTTCAATTTTATTGTCTTCAATAACGGGGATCAGAGACATGTTTTTATATCATACTTTTTATAAATTTAATTAAACTTGTAATGTGCAAAAAGGTTTTTTGCTAACCCTATATTGATTCTGGATTAATTCTAAAATAACAAATAAATAGTTATTTCTGAATAATCGCTTAAATCTGGTACCATTATAATATAAGAGATTGTATATTTAAATGTTTCTTTGATGCATTTTAAAGCAAAATTTACTTTTTACCTTAAATTCTTACGTTACTTTTAAATAAACACTTTACTCTACTCAAACGCATGATTAAATAAGGATTTAAATTTTGTCAATATTTAAGAATTGAAGAAAATGATATTGCTTTTTTAATTCCATTAAAAATACTAAAAAATTAAAATAGATTTAAATAATTTAGAAAAAATTAAACTCAATTTAAAATTCTTTAAAATAGTTATAGGGTGAGTTTTTTAATATTCTCTTGATATTAGATTAAGAGAATATATCTAGAATTGGAAAATATTCATAATTAGATTAAAGTCTAATTTAATTTAAAAGAAATCTCAAAATTTAAAATGGCAACAGGTTATTTTGGTAAAGTTTTATGGGTTGACCTCACTGAAGAGACATTTAAAGAAGAAACCTTATCTGACGAATATTATCATCAATATCTTGGAGGATACGGATTAGCTGTAAAATTATTATATGAAAATATGGCTGGGAAAGTAGATCCGTTAAGTCCCGAATCTGTTTTTGGATTTTTTCCGGGATTATTGACAGGGACTCCCGCTCCATTTTCAGGAAGATATATGGTTGCTGGAAAATCTCCTTTAACCGGGACCTGGGGAGATGCTAATAGTGGAGGAACCTTTGGTCCAGAAATAAAAAAATGTGGATATGATGCAATTCTTCTTACTGGAGCTGCAAATGAACCAAAATACATCTCAATAATTGAAGATAAAAAGGAGATTATAGATGCTTCAAATATTTGGGGTTTAGATATTAACAATACTGAATTAAAATTAAAAGAAAGACATGGGAAATTTATAAAAACAGCAGGAATTGGAAGAGCTGGGGAAAATATCTCAAAAATTTCTGGGATTGCTAATGATAAGGGAAGAATTGCCGCTAGATCTGGATTAGGAGCTATAATGGGAGCGAAAAATGTGAAAATGCTTGCTCTAAAAGGTAATAATAAGATTGGTATATATAACAGAGAAAAATTTTTAGAACTAGTAAAAATTTACAATGAAAGTGGTACTCATGATGAAGCAAGTAAATTTATCCGTTCAATTTTAAAAAATGTCCCGAATTTGGCAAAAACTATTCGTAGATTTAGAATAGGGTTTGCTGGACCTCCTAAAATGATTAGAGAGATTTATAAATCTTTTGGAACTAGCGTAGCAAACACGATTTCTACAGAAACTAATGATTCTCCAATTAAAAATTGGAAAGGGATTGGTATGTATGATTTTCCATTTAAGAAATCCAAACACTTATCGGCAATAAATATCCAAAAATATAAAATTCGGGATTATGGGTGTTTTAGTTGTCCAGTTCAATGTGGAGGAATATTAAAAGTTCCCGAATTAAATTTAGAAGAAACTCACCTCCCTGAATATGAAACTTGCTGTTCTTTTGGTGCTCTCTTACTTAACGACGATTTACTATCGATCATTGAAATTAATGAATTATGCAACCAAGCTGCTATAGATACAATATCCACAGGTTCTACTATTGCATTTGCTATAGAATGTTATGAAAATGGATTATTAACCAAACAAGATACGAATGGATTAGAATTAAAATGGAGTAATTCGAAAGCCATTGTTGAATTAGTAAAAAAGATAATAAACAGAGAAGGAATTGGAGATCTTTTAGCTGATGGTAGTAAAATCGCAGCAAGCAAAATGGGTAATGGATCTGAAAAATTTTCCATGACTTCATTAGGTTCTGAAATTGCTATGCATAATCCACGGATATTTCCCTCATTAGCTTTTACATATGCTTATGATCCAACGCCAGGAAGACATACCGCTGCTAGTATTGATTTTATAGATATAGGTCCTATAAACAGATTTCAGAAAGGATTTAAATTACCTCGAGGTTGGAAAATTTATAAGAATAGGAAAATAGAAGGACAGAAATTAGTTTCTTCTTTTCATCAAGTCCTAAATAGTGTTGGTTTATGTCTATTTTCTACACTTTTTGGACCTTATCCTTTTATCGATCTTATAAATAACTTTACTGGATGTACTATAAATGTAGATGAACTAATAAAAATCGGATTAAGAATTCAAACATTGCGACAAGCATTCACTTTACGGGAAGAAATTGATATTGCTAATAATAAGTTGCCCGGAAGAGTTACTGGTCATCCTCCAGATAAAAGAGGCCCCACAAAAGGTATCTCAGTTGAGTATGAAGAGTTTTATGGTGGTTATTGTAAAGAGATGGGTTGGGATCCTAAAACCGGATACCCCCTAAAAAAAACTCTAAAAGATCTAAATTTGGAGTTTGTTATAAAGGATTTATATTAAAGCCATATTTCTTTTATAATATATTCTTATTGTTTCTTAAAGAATAAAATAAATTAAAACTCAAAAATGTCAAAACTAGACCAACCTGATCTAAAATCCTTTATCAAGCGTGAATTTATTAAAGAGCGTAAAAAAGTAAGAGGAAAACATTCTCCTATCTCTGAGCTTGTCGATAACGTACCTCAATCTTTAAAAGTGGAGAAATTATATGACTTAAGTAAAAAAGAAAAATACAGTTTCTTACTTGTTACTAGAAATTATTCTAAAAAGCCAAAATTGAGATATTTCTTGGCTATTTCATTAGCATATAATAGTTCTGATTTATTAGTCCAATTTGCTAGAGATTTCGCTCTTAAGGACGATTTAAAATTAATTCAATATTCAATATTTCCAAAAACTTTAAGAATTCAATTATTATTACTAAAGGAACTTAAAAAAGTTGAAGATTATGGAAAATCTATCAATATTTTGAAATCAAATAGAAAGGAATTTCGTAGCACTTTATTGAAAGTAAAGACTATTATTGAGAATAAATAATTTTTAAGAAGAAATATAATAATATTATTGTTCATAATTTTGGTCACAGAATCACAATTATTTTAAAAATAAAATATGGGTTAGAAAAATGTCATTTAGAGAAAATACTGTGAAGATTGTATCCACTTTAGGCCCAGCTTCAAGTTCTAAAGAAATGATGAAAAAGCTGATTAATACTGGAGTTGACATTTTTAGATTAAATTTCTCGCATGGATCTCATGAAGAAAAAAAAGAGCTAGCAGAAAGAGTTAGAGAAGTTAGCGAAATTACAAAACATACAGGAATTTTAGCTGATATTCAAGGTCCAAAAATTAGAGTTGGGCAATTTAAGGATGATGAGTCCTATAGTTTAGCTATTGGCCAAGAAGTTAAAGTTTATGAAAAAGAAGTCGAAGGGGATCAAGATAAATTTTCAATTCCCTTACCTGGATTTATTAATTCAATTCGAGTCGGGAATGTGTTTTTTGTTAATGATGGAATTATAAAGATTAAAGTCATCAAAAAGGAGCAAGATCATATTATTGGAGAAGTTCTAGCTGGGGGAATGATCAGCAATAGAAAAGGTGTTAATATCCCTACTGGTGAGTTATCTCAAAAAGTTCCTACTGAAAAAGACGTTAAAGATCTTGAATTCATTGCAAAATTAGATCCAGAATATGTAGCTATATCCTTTGTAGCTGGAGGAGATGATGTCTTAAACGTAAGAAGAATACTTGAAAATTATGGGAACTCTAAAATTAAATTGATTTCAAAAATAGAACGCCCTATTGCCTTAACAAATTTTGACGAAATCTTAGAGGTAAGCGACGGAGTCATGGTCGCCAGAGGAGATCTTGGAGTAGAGATTGATCCAGACAAAGTACCATTATGGCAAAAGGAAATGATTTATAAGTGTAATCGTGAAGGAAAACCAATTATTGTTGCTACTCAAATGCTAGAATCAATGGTTAATAATCCCATTCCTACAAGAGCAGAAGCTAATGATGTATATAATGCTGTTATGGATGGAACAGACGCTGTTATGCTCTCAGCAGAGACTGCAGTTGGAAAATACCCTCTTAATGCTGTTCAGTATATGAATCAAATTGCAAAAACTGCTACTGAAAATATGCCCAAAAGAGTTCCCGATGAATATGATTCAGACAGACTTACTCATACTCAAACTTTGGGACATGCTATACATGCATTAGCAACTGAAATGCAAGAATTAAATTTTAGAGGGAAAATACTCGTAATTTCAAGGAAAGGATATGGTGCTCGTATGATAGCAAAATACCGACCTCCATTGCCTATAATAGCTATGACACCTTTTAAAAGGACGGCAAGGGAATTAAGTTTAGTCTGGGGAGTACAACCTGTTCATATCGATAATATAGATTTCTTTAATATGGATGCAGAAGAAATTATAGAACAATCTGTAAAACTTGCAGTAGAAAACAAATTATTAGATGAGAACGAGCATGTAGTAATTCTATTAGTCTCTAGAAAGTTTGAACGAAGAGGAAACCTTGTTGGCCTGTATTATGTAGGTGAGATTCTTGAATCTCAAAAATAAATAAAATTTCTCAATTCTCCATTATAATATATTCAATTTTAAAAAAACTCAATTTTTTTAAAAAAACTCTAGATATTAATATGTTAGTTAATTATTAATAAAACAATACTAAATCTTCAAATGAAATATCGAAAGGTTTGAGGTAAGTTATATGAGTGAAGAATGGAAACATGAATCTTGGGTATCAATTCTAGGAATGCTTGCATGGATATTTGGAATAGTGGCTGGCGGAATTGAAGTATTATGGGGTTTCATTACTCTCCCAGTTTTGGTACTTGGAATTGGATATCCCATATGGTATATAATTAGTGGAAGTATTGCAGTTCTGATATCTTTTTTTATTATCCTACCAAAATTTTCAAGTAAATGCTCTAAAAAAGATTGGGATGCTCTCTATAATTGGACAGTGACACTTGGGAATATAAGATTTCCATGGATGCTTATATGGGGTGCAATTATGAGTACATTCGGATGGGGATATGGTGGAGTATTGATTTTAATCCCTGCTTTTGTATTGTTATTTGCTGGTCCAAAACCCTATGAATGGAAAATTCAAGAATAATCAATTAAATCTTTCTTTTTCTCTTTTATTTACTAAAAAATTTTATGTCTATTACTTTATATAAACAATCTTATTTTTTTATGTCATAGAACTTTAAAATTTTACACAGAATTTTCATGTATAATTCTCTCAAAAAATATAATGATAAAGTATATACCGGAATGAGAGTGGGGCACTCACATAAATGGAACTATACAAATGGTAAATGGTATGAAACTAAAAAAGAACCTGACCAATGGACTTTCCAATTTAATAGCTTAAAAACAAGAATTAACACAGCCCCGTCTAATACTGGTGCGAGTATTAACACTAAATATCACTGGTATATCATTGCAGATCAAATTGCTACTAAAATTGACGAGAACTCATATATAACTTCCATGAAAGGTATTAAATTTAAGATTGGCCATAAGCGACCTTATTGGAAGTCCTTTAGTTATAATTACCCTGAACAGCTTTCATATAAGGAAAGAATTATAAAAATATTGGAGAAATTACTTGATGATCTAAAGAGAGATTAGTGTTTAGCTTATCTCTCCTGTCTTTTGAGAATTCAAATATTTTATAATTGTCGAATCTTCTTTCTCAATACGTATTTTGCTATTTTCATGATGGATGATTATGTGTTGTATGTCCGTTTTTAGAATTGGTGGATTATAGCTTTCGTTGAAAATAATAAAATTTTTTGAAGTTTTGGATAAATAAGTAAGTTGAGATTTGGTAATCTTTCCCATTCGACTTGTAATTATACCTGATTTATGATCTCTAAAGATAATTTCACATAGCACATCAGAAGATTTTTTCATAAAAAGTATTCTAGTTGAAAGTATATAAAGAAAAATTAAAATTGTTCATAATGAACAATATCAGTAATAGGTTTTCTATCTTTTACTTCTCCCTTAGGTTTAATAGGATATCCTAAAGGTGTCAAACCCATAACCCTATACTTTTTTGGGATGCTCAGTATATTTTTAATTTTTTGCTCATTAAACCAACCAATCCAACATGTTGCTAAGCCCTCAGCTGCCGCAGCAAGAATTAAATGTTCAAAACAAATTCCAAAGTCAACACCATAATATTTCTCACCACTTTTGTTTGTTCCAGATCCTGCTGGAGAGATTAATCCTACTATAAACATTGGAGCATCTGTAAACTTTGTTTCCTGCCCAATAGCTTTCCACAATGCTTTTACATTTTCAGGTTCTTTAACAACAATATAATGAACCCCTTGTATATTTGCCCATGTTGGAGCTAACCGAGCAGCCTCCAAAATCCTTTCAATTTTCTCTTCTTCGGGTATTTCGGGTTTATATACTCTGAAGGACCTCCTTCTTTTTACTACTTCATAAAAGTCCATTTTAAATCTCAATAAGTTTTTTTTTATATACCAAATATTGCTTTTATTTTGAAATTTTTCATTTTTTAAAATAAGTTATTTGAGGGTTTTACTTTCATCTGTAGCATTAAACAATTCTGTTCCACATTCAAAACATTTTTCTTCAAACCAAGAGTATGGATGCTTACAATTTGAGCATAGCCATCGTTCTTCTTGTTTTTTTAACCACTCTTCAATACCAATTTCTTTAATTATTTCTAAACTATGCAAAGCAACTTCATGATGAGCTAAATTCCAGCTTTTAAATCTCTTTATATTTTCACATGGAAATTCAGGGCAAGTATTACAAAATTCAATTCCTTTAGATTCAGCACAACTCCGAATTCTACATCCACGACAATTTTCAAATACGTATTCACCTTTACATCCATAACATTTAATTTCTTTGTCATCAAGTGAGCTAACCCAATCTTTGGGTATAATTTCTTTCCGTTTTTGCTTGTAAGCATTCATAATGAAACAAGCACCGCAATAAAGTCCACAATAGGCATCATATCGAAACATCATTATAATTCATTTTTACAAATATTAATCAAATAATTAGAAAATAATTCCATTAGCTTTTAAATAATCTAATATGACAAATTTAATTCTTAATATAATGACTTTTCGAATTATAAATTTAAAGTTAAGATTCTTTATTCTTTAATTTCTTTTTAACTAATTTGTTAATAATTTTTAGAACCAATCAATAAATACCATGTATATGAATTATTAATAAGTATTTATAAAAAATTAAAATTAAAAAAAATCTTGTTGAAAAATGAATAAAAAAGAGTACCTACAGATTTTTAATCTAATTGGGTTTATTGCAACAGTGATTGTCAATTTTTTAGCCGTATTATTACCAATTGGTGGAAACACTACTCAGGAATTGTCTGACGCTATCCCTAACTTGTTTGTTCCAGCAGGAATTACTTTTTCAATTTGGACTTTTATCTATATCTTTTTAGGATTGTTTTCTGTGTATCAGATTAGAGATATTAATAAAAAGGACAAAATTGAAATGAAATTTCTTGATGATATCGGATATTTTTTTATTATTGGAAGTTTAGCAAACATTTTATGGATAATTGTGTGGCATTATCAACTAGTTCCAATCTCGCTAATCTTTATGATAATTTTATTGATCTCATTATTACTTATTTACGTGAAATTAAATATAGGTAAATCAAAAGTTCCTAGAATTGAAAAAATTGCTGTACATATACCATTTAGTATATATCTAGGTTGGATAACTGTTGCAACTATAGCTAATGGCACCGCAGTTTTTGTTGTTCTTGGAGTGGAAGGATTTGGTTTAATGGCAGAAATTTTTACCATCTTAGTAATTGCAGTAGCAGTAATTATAACATATGCCATGCTTTTATTACGGAAAGATTATGCATATAGTATAGTTATAGTTTGGGCTTTACTAGGTATTTTCATTAAACAAATCACTGCCAATTTAACTATCGCGATAACTGCGTTGATTTCGGGGATTTTAATCCTTGTTGGAATTATATATATTATTATACGAGAGAAATTTTTGCGTAAATAATTTTTTTTTCTTTTTTTTTTAACAATAATCCGAGACTTGGACTCTAATTATTTCATTGATGTTGTATTCTTCATCAAAAATTTTTTCTATATTTAATATCCGTATATTTTGAGATTTTTTAAGTAATAGATATGGTAAATGGAATCCATATCGAACTTTCAGTTGAGAAATAATCCATTTTAATGGGATTTCTATTATATCTGGATCATCTTTTCCTTCAGCTAGAACTGCTTTACAATATGTTTCAATAATGGAATTAATTGCTTCTGTACATGAAACACTTAAGTGTTTATCTGTGAACCGTGCTATTTTATAACTCTTTACATCTATACATAAAATCTTATAATCCGGTATTCTACTAAGAACTGTACTTCTTTTATCTTTATAATACTTGTTATACCCCAAATAATTATAATCAGACTTTTTATGCTCAAAAAAAGGAGCAAAATGAAGTGCATATGGAGGATCTATTATTTTCATACCTGACACATTCATATAATAAATTCGCCCTCCATATAAAGAATGAACTCGTTTCTCCATCCCTAATACCCCTACTCCCTCTTCATTTTGAGGATTCTTTTTATGTGAAACACATGTTCCATGGCCATTAAAGATCCATAACGTATATATATCTTTATGAGAATAGTTTTTTGTTCGCTCAATTAACTTTCTTTTACTAATTTGAGAGTTTTGGCATTCAACCACGACCTTTTTTCCATTTTTTAATTCGAAATATACATCTGCAATTTGATCTCCGATTCTGAGTTCAATTTTTTTTGAAGAAATTTGATTAAATTTTGGAAACATCATATACCAGTATGCTTTCATGGTCTTGTGTTCTATGGTTTCCGGTTCAAAACAATAGTTCCTATTTCCTTTATGTAAAAAACAATTCAAATCTAAATTATAAAATAAAGGTTTTTTACAAATTGTACATAACCATGTATAAATATGAGGATCAGAAGGCAAACCATCTAGTACATTGAAAACCTTTCCTAACTCAAAATTAAAAGCATGAATTATTTTCTTGTCTATTTCCATTTCTGACTGAAATTAATCAAAATTCAAAGAATTTTTATCTAGATATCACAAAATTTCTATTTAAACCTAAAACTTATTAGATCCTCCACTAAATCCACAAAAATTTAGAGAAATGGATACAAGACTAGAAATTTTTTGCACTGTTGGGATTTAAAAATCAATTTGATTTTCATAGTTTTATGACAGAAATTCAAAAAAATCAGCTAGAAAAAATTATTTCAAATTTTTCAAAAATCGATCCATTGAAGTATATCGATGGTCCTAAGATAAAAATGCCAACCCAAAACAGTAAAATTAAGATCAAATATCAACATGAGCCGAAAATCTATAGACAAGGTGACATTTTATTCAAGAAAATAAAAAATCTTCCCCGTCAGTTAAAGAAAAAACCTGATAAAGTAGTGGCTGAAGGAGAAGAAACGGGACACGCCCATGTTCTTGTTAACGGCGCCTTATTCGAATTATTAAATTCAGAAAAGCTTTATTTAAAATCAGAACAAAGTACGAGAATAATTCATGATGAACACCTCCCTATCAAGCTAGAATCAGGAAATTATCAAGTTATTAGACAGAGAGAATATTTAGGACCTGGTTTACGCACTCGGCTTGTAAGAGATTAAGATCATAAAATTTATAGGATATCTGAAATGACAGATGCAGAATATTATATAATGTTGCATGAAAAAAACAAGAAATATTTAGAGAGTCTAAACTTAGATATTATAGCGAGTGGTCCTACTAGAATTATAGATAGAGATGGGGAGAATTTATTAGTTGAGCTCACCAAGAGAGGCACAAGTTCAATCACTACTTATCTATATGTAAGAGTTAAAGACTCTTCAACAGGAAAAAAAGTTTTTTTAAGTGTCCCTAGTAATATGAGGTCATGCCGACAAGCAATCTCATGGACTTTTGGTCTTAAACCCTCAGAATATGATTTATTATTTGAAACGTAATTTTTTTATAAAATTTTAATTTTTTTATAAATCTCTAAACAATCATGGTTGAAACAACTTCTATTATTGATTATTTTTACCAAAATGGTTATATTGATAACAAAAATTCATCTAATTATCTTGAACTTTTTCATGATCTTGTTATCCAATTGATTAATAAGGAGAAATACGATGAGTTAGTAGATTTATGTTATGATGTGTTTTCTTTTGATCCTAATATTAAACTCATTCCAAAACTCATTTTTACCTTGATCAATCTTAAAGTAAACAAGAGTGTTGTTGATTTATGTGAATTATATTTAAGAAATAAAAAAAATGATGAAATTTTCTATGAAGCTATCAATGAGTTTTTGAAATATAATAATTTTTCTGGAGCAATTGATTTATGCCAAATGTACATAAGGGTTAATCCAAAGGGTAATTTAGGATTCATTCGTACTATGATCTTGGCCTCACTTAAAAAAAAGATTAAAGACCCTAATGTATTTGAATTAATCGAAGCGCTCTTGGAAGTAACTAGTGGGATCAAATTTATTTATAATTTAATTCATTCCATGTTAGAGATTCAGAATTACAATGCAGTTATTAATATTATAAAATTAGTTTTAAAGTCTAACTCTAAAGAAAAGCTTTCATTAATGAATATTGTTAACATTTTATTTGAAAATGGAAAATTTAGAGGAGCTTGGGAGTTATGTCAGAAGTTTATAAAAATCTATCCTTCTTCTATAGATGTGCTAATTTTATATGGAAGGATCCTTACAAAAAGGGGGGAATACCAACAGTCACAAATTCTGTTTAATTCAATATTAAAACAAGTACCATCTTCCAAACCCAGATTAAAAAGCAAGATACTTAATTTTATTGGATGGAATTATATTCAACAAGGAGATTGGATAAAAGCCACTAGTCCATGTATTAAATCAACGAAATTGAACCCAAAATATCCAGATTCATTTAATAATTTAGGTTATATTTATTTTAAAAAGGGTTATGTTGAAAAAGGGATAAAACTCGTTAAGAGGGCATTAGAATTAAACCCAAATATCTGTCAAACTTGGATAACTCTTGGAAAAATCTATATGGACCTAAGAAATTATTATGACGCATTTATAGCATGTTATAAATGTCTTTCTCTTAATAATCAACATTATGAAGGTATTTCTCTTTATAAAAAACTATCAAATAATACTGATTTAAAAATACTCAGTTTTCTTATCCCTAAAATGATAAAGTTGGGATATAGATGCGTATTCGATTCTCTAAATGAAACCATATTCCCAAATAAATTGCTAAAAAACAACAGATATATAGTCTATTCTGAAGAATTCTTAAATTTCTTAAAAAAAATTAGATTAGCACAGATGTACTTAAATGATTTTGTTGCTATTTATTGCTGGTTACCAAAATGTGAAAGTTGTGAAAAAATATTGAAAATTTATGGGGAAAGAATTAATTATAAAGATAGTTCCAAAACAAAAATGTATCGCTGTGAGAATTGCGGAAAAGAAAAAAGAAGTGTTGAACGACTGGATAATGAAAACATACCTTACTTAAAATTGCGAGTAATTTTTCGCTCTTCTTTACAAACCCATGAAAAAAGGACCCAATTCTATTCTAAATTAGACTATGAAAGTATTTTTATAACCTATTCCACCTTTAATATAATTCAGAACAATTCAGACTCCAAACTATCCGAACTAATTGATAATTTAAAAAGTGCTGTGTTATTATACGGGGAAGACTTTCAAAAAAAACTTTTGGAAATCTCTTAAAATATTAAAAATATTCACTCTGTTCAATTTAATAATTAAAATTATATCATATTGTGTTGTAGTTCTTAAATCCATTTTATCAGTATTAATAAAATACTTTTATCTTGATTAGCATGGTAACTAACCTATCGTATATAGATTTCTTTCCATATCATTCATATCGTCCAGAACAACAAGAAATTATCCGCGAAATAGAATTAGGTGTTCGATTAAAAAAAAATTTTTTATTAGTTGCTCCTAGTGGATCAGGGAAGACTGTTACAGCTCTAAGTGCGATACTCCCTCAAACTTATGAAGATGATTTAAAAATTATTTATCTTTGTAGAACTCATACTCAATCTGATCGAGTTATTAATGAATTAAAAAAGATTCATTCCTCAAAATTAAAAATAATTGGGTTGTCTTTAAGAGGCAGAAGTGAAATGTGTTTAAATTCTTCCCTGCTTAATTCAAAACTCACTCCCATGGACGCAATGTTAACATGTTCAGATCTAAGACTTAGCGAATCTTGTAAATTTTTTAATAAATTCCATAATAATAGAAATCCTGAAGATTTCTCCCAGTTTACTAGCCCTCGAGATGCCCAAGAACTAATTGAATATTGTGAGGAAAAGGAATACTGTCCTTATTACTTTTGCAAATATATTATGAATAAAGCTCAAATCATTGTTTGCAACTTCCAATGGATGTTTAATCCTAGTATTCGTTTCCAAATTCTAAATTTATTAGGGACGTCTTTGGAGGATTGCATTGTAGTGATAGATGAATGCCACAATGTTGTTGATATGGCAACTAAAGTAAAATCTCATAGATTAACACTATCATTTCTTAAGTCATGCTTTCAAGACCTAAAGAAAAGCGTCCTTCCTTCTCAGTATTCCAAGTTTGTATCCTTCCTGAT
>JBHLLI010000098.1:0-15075 GCA_048885765.1 Candidatus Hermodarchaeota archaeon | reverse complement strand
AAAAAACAGGAATTGATTTAGACGCTTTTTTGAGATTTATAGAAGATTTGAATATTTTTTATTTCAAAAAAGACGATTTATTAATCTTTAATCCTCAGAAAATTGAAGAAGCAAAGAATGAAATTAGATATATGTTAATTGACAAGTCTAAATCCGATGATTTTATAACGCTAGGCACTATGAAAATTGTGCAATCAACACTAATTGAAGAATTGATAAAAGAATTATTAGTTGATGGAAAGGTAAAGGGTATATTTCATGAAAATGAAGGTGAACTCATTTTTTATACAGAAAGAGGAATTCGTAACTTGATGATAGAAAATAGTTTTCTATTTTCATTTCATGATTTATTTTATGATAGAGAATTAAACCAAGAAGATATTGAACTGATGATGCAAATCTTTGAGGATCTTGTAAGTAAAAGACAATTGAAAGGAAATTTTGATAGAGAAACTTTAACCTTTTCGAGTGATGAAGTATTATTTGCAAAAGACTATAATACGGTTTTATTTGAATTTGAAAAAATGGTTAAAAACTATATCAGGAAGTTTAAAACTGAATTCCAAAAAATTAATAGGATTCTCAGAAAGAGAGGAGAAACTATTTTTCCACAAGAGATAAAGATTATTCAAGAGACTATTGACAAGATAAACGAGAAATATGTGAGCTGGAGAAATGGTTTGGAAGGCTTTATACGGAGAACCAATAAAAAGTTACTAATGGATCAAGGTGTTAGTGTAAAACAGTATAAAACTATTCTTTCGAAGGATAAAAAAGAAGAAATAAAATCTTTAGAAGAAGATCCAGAAGTATATGAACTCCTAAATAATTTTAATAATTGGGTAAAAATATTTAATAAAATCGAATTAAAATATCCAAATGTGATTTTCTACCAAAAAAGATTGATAAATAATCCAGATGATATTGAATCTAACAACAAATTGAAGGAATTAATTCAAGAATTACATTTAAAATGAAATAATTTTATACTTTTTTACTATTCTGAGAGAGAAAATCGTCGATATCAATTTTCTCACTTGGAATAATTTTATATGTTTTTGGATTTGTGATACCATTCATGATTAAAATTCCATGGTCTTCAAGATACTTAAGAGCTCTCCAAATAAAATTAATCTTAGAACGATTTGAAGATTTGATATTGTTACATCTTCTTATTCTTTTAGTATTTACAATGGTTACATTATTATCTATTAATTTATTAATCGCTTCTACAGTTTCTTTTAAATTCTTCTGAAAGAAATCCATTTTTAAAAGAGCTCCGTCTTATTAAGATACGATTAGAAATACTCTCCTCAGTAAAATTATTAAATTTAAATGTGAAATTTAAAATCTTGAGTATATTTAGTTAGTTTTTTTTAGTATATATAGTTTTTTTATAACAAAATTGTCTAATTAAAAAAGAGAAAGGGATAAAATTATATGACAATTGTTGAGTATTGGTTGCTTAAAGGTGTGTAAATTCAATGACGAAACACTCTCTTACCGCAAAATATTAATGCACAGTTTAGTTCATCCGCACGCGTAATAACATCATTATCTCTTATGGATCCTCCTGGATTAATTATTGCTTTTGCTCCAACATTGACAGCAACTTCTAATCCGTCAGGAAAGGGAAAGAAAGAGTCTGTCCCCATTACAGAATTTTTCAATTCCTCTTCATGGCCGAACTCAATAGCTTTTTGAATAGCTAATTTAACCACATGAACCCTACTTTGTTGCCCTGCTCCAATACCAATTGTGTATATTCCATCCTCATTATATTGGGCAAAACATGCGGAGTTTGATTTCGCCCATTTAGAAACTTTATAAGCAAATATCAATGCCTCTTTCTCGTCATCAGTTACATCTTTCTTGCTTACAACATTCCATTCTTTAATAATAGGTTTACTATCATATTCTTGTATAAGCATTCCTCCTAACACACTTCGAAATTCAAAGTTCTTATATATATCCTTCTTTTTATCAAGAAAATCTCCAAATTCAACAATAACCATATTTTTTTTTTGCTTTAGTATATCTAATGCATCATCCTCGAAGGATGGAGCCATTATAACTTCAATGAATATTTTTTCTTCATTTATTATAAAATCTGCTACTTCTTTTGTTAGTTTTTTATTAAATCCCCAAATTCCTCCGAATGCGGACAAAGGATCTGTATTATATGCATTTTTTACGGATGTTAGTTGACTTTTTTTATCAATTGCTACACCATTTGGACTTGTATGCTTTAAAATGGCTGTAGTGTAATTTTTTGTTCCAAAATCCAAAAGAATTTGCATACAAGAGTCAATATCCAAATAATTATTAAATGAAATTTGTTTTCCAGAAAGTTGTTGAAGGTCATGTATTCCATAGAGTGCTGATAGATCCCTATAATACGCTGCTTGTTGGTCCCAATTTTCACCATAGCGACAATCCTGAATTTTCTCAAATATTTTGAATATATGGTTTCCCATAATTAGATTTGGATTATAATATTTCTGCAAATAATTTGAAATTGCTGCATTATAATCGGCCATAGTAATAAAAACATCTTGAGCTAATTTCGCCCTAGTTTTATCACTTATACCTCCAAAATCTCTTAATTCCTTCAGAATTTCATCATAATATTTTTGGTGAGGAACAACAACTACATCTGGAAAGTTCTTAGCAGCTGCTCTGATCATTGTTGGACCACCTATATCTATAAGCTCCAGAGCTTCTTCCAAACTAGTATCTGGTTTAGCTATAGCTTCTTTGAACTTATATAAATTGCAAACGACCATATCAATAGGAAGGATATTATACTTCTCTGCATCTTGAATATCTTCTTTATTATTTCTCCGAAGAAGAATACCTCCTTCGATTTTTGGATGTAGAGTTTTTACTCTTCCATTAAACATCTCGGGTGATTCAGTATAATCAGAGATTTTTATATAGTCGATCCCATTTGATTCTAATAATTTTCCAGTACCCCCTGTCGATAAAATCTCTATTTCAAATTCATTAGCTAATACTTTAACAAATTCAATTACACCCGTCTTATCAAAGACGCTAACAATTGCTCTTTTTATAGATTTCATAAAAATTCAGTTTATTCTGTATTCATTATATAATAAAAGTAAACAAACAAAGAAAAGTTTTCTATTGTTAAAACTTAATTAATAGAGCTTTAATAAGTGAAATAACAGAAAGAACTGAAAGGACTTAAAAAACTCTTTTTTTAGGTGCCGACACAAATGTATAAAAACGATGCTAACATAAAAATTATGCGAACGAAATCAAATGGAGGTTCATTCAAAATGAGAATTGATAAAAAAATTGAGATTGAATCCAATCCGAAAAGAATATTTGATATCGTATCTGATGGTGAAAATACTCCAAGATGGAATATCGCCTTAGATGAGGTTATTGAAAAAGAGGAAGGACAAAAATTTCTTTTGAAATCTACTATTGGGGATATTTTAATTGTTGATACAGACAGTGTAGAAAATGAACATATTACTTGGCATATGGAAAAAAGTGATATGAATTCTATAGGGTATATTGTAGAACCTAAAGGAGATCTTACAGAAGTAACAATATGGACTGAATTTGAAAACGAAAAACTCAGGAAAGGTTATGAAAAGACTGCAGATTTAGTATTAAAAAGTTTAAAGAACTACGTAGATTTCATTGAAGAAGGCGGAGATCCAGAGGACTTTGATAAAAAGCAACTCATGGTTAGTTCATAAGTATCTCAAAATCTCTTTTTTTTATTTATTTTAATTTAGAATTTTCCTATAAGATCATGTGGTTGAGTTTCTCGCTGACCAACTACAGATACTATCCCTAGTGGAGCATTCTTCATTTCTTGAATAGATTTGGCACCTGCATAAATCATACCATTCGCCAAACCTTCCTTCAAAGTCGCCAAAACTCCAGCTACATCTCCTACATATGGCACATAATTGGATACTCCCTCTGTCAGCATTTTTGATCCTTCAATATAACGGTCTGAGATATAACCAAATGTTCTCGCTTCTTTACTTCCCATACCACGATAAACTTTCACTTTTCTCCCTGCAATTGTATCAATAAAACCTGGCGATTCTTCAGTACCAGCAAAGAAATGTCCCGACATCATTAAATCCGCTCCAGCTGCAAAAGCTTTTGGTAGATCTCCTGGATTAGTAAATCCCCCATCGGCAATAAGTGATAATTTTGGATTATAATCTTGTATAGCGTCTGCTACTTGTGCTGTGGCAAAAAGTGTTGGAGCCCCTACTCCAGTTTGTATCGAAGTTGTACAGATTGAGCCTGATCCCATCCCAACTTTTAATCCAATAAATCGTTCTTCAATAAAATCACATTTTGTAATTAAGTATTCTGCTGCCTGATAAGTACCAATATTACCCAGAACAAAATCCGATTCCAAAAGTCTCATCAATTTAGATGTGCCATTTATATCATCTTTTTTATAAAAATCTGCGACGTCGATAAAGAATATATCGACATATTTATCTATTTCTTTTAACTTTTTCTGAGCTTCTGATGATTCTGGAAATTTAGGAGATAATGCTAAAGCACATAATAAATGACCTTCTTCGTCTTTTGATGCAAATGGAAATTCTGGTGCTAAATCTTTCTTTGTAATTAATCCTTTTAAGAAACCGTCTTTATCAATAATAGGCAACTTTTCTTTACGTGATTCATACAAAATTTTAATTGCTTCTTCTCTTGAAGCTCCTGGTCTAATAGAAATAACATCTTTTGTCATGTAATCTTTTACAGTTCCGTTCTGAATATCTTTCTCAATAAAAGGAATATCACGCTTAGTGAATATACCGCATACTTTCTTAACTTCGTTAACAACTACTATTCCACTAATATTATAGTTTTCCATCATATATTTTGCCTTAGCTACTCCCTCATTTGGAGATATCGTTGCGACATGCTCATCATCTATTACAAATGATCTTGCTCTCTTTACAATTCTACACATCTCCAGTTGACGTTCGTAAGAGCAATTACGATGCAATACTCCAAGACCGCCACGTAAAGCCATATTAATTGCCATTACTTCCTCTGTAACTGTATCCATAGCAGAAGAAAGTATAGGTAAATTGAGATAGTGTTTGCCTAAATTAGAGGAAATATCAACCTCACTTGGAGTAAAATTAGTAAAACCTGGTAGTATTAGAACATCCTGAAAAGTAGCTATTAGTTCTTCCGTATGAATTTTTTTACGATATTTATCTGCCATTTTTAGACACCATGTTGAAAATTCATTTAAAATTTGAATTGATCATATTCCTATATTAAAACATATATAAGTTATATCAGACTTAAAAATTTTGGTATTGAATTAATGATAAAAAAAAAAAAAGAGATTTTGAATAACTAAACGGGAATATCCCGTTTATTAAATATTATAACACCCGATGTTGTTAAAACTGTAGAATACCCCAAAAGGATTAAAACATGTAAAAGTACATTATCCCAAGCATGATTAACGAGAAGATTGGACATGTCAGAATAAAAAAATATGCTGATATGTTTGATTTCTTGTACCCCTTCTGGAAATGATTGCCAAAATTGACCTACTGCATAAAAGAATATTATCAATCCCATTCCAAAACCTAAAGCTTTTTTTGAAGTTAGGAATGAAGAAAAGAAAAACCCAGTACTTATTAATGCAACCATGAAAACAAAATTCCATAGAAAAGCAAAAAGAATTTCATTCAGATAAATATCTGAAACAGATACAGTTGGAAATATTATTATGCCTAAAAGAACACTTATCATCACACCGTAATAAATAAATAACACTTCCAAAATTTGAGTTAGATATTTACCCGTGGTAAATTCTGTTCTAGCTATGGGTTTTGACAAGACTAAATCAATTGTTTTATTTTCTATCTCCCGAGGAATATTTTGGGCAGATTTCAAAATAAAATAAATTCCATAGTAGAACCAAGATATTGAAAAAGAATAAATGTTAAGAAATCCACCAAATTCACTAAGTGAAGCAAATTCTCCAATCATTTGTCGGATTGCTTCTGGATAGGCTTCAAAGGCTTCTTCTAATCCTGCAAGTAGTTCAGGGTCAAAAAAAGAAACAAACCACATGAAAAATAGTGACATAATTGCTGTGAAAATCAAAATACTCTTATAATCCTTTTTCAATTCTTTACCAATAATGTTCATTATTTTCAAGCGATTTTACCTCCTTTTGATTTGGTTTCTTCATAATACTGTAAAAAAATGTTCTCTAGAGTAGAGTGTCTTATTGAAAAATCTTTTACGGGAGAGCCAGCCCAGTTCTTTTCACTAATTTCACATAAAATTTTTCTAGCTTGATCAGGAGGTAATAAAAATTCTAGTTGTGTTTGAAAATCATATTTTATGATTGTTTCAGAATAATTTGTTTCCAAATGAGTTTTAAAATTCTCCTGACTACTTGGAGTTTCGAAGATCAATTCTATATGTTTTAGATTTTTAGCTTTTAGATCATTCACGTCAGATATTTCAACTATTTTTCCTTCCCTTATAATAGCTACTCGGTCGCAAAATTTTTCTACTTCTGCAAGTACGTGGCTACAAAGAAATACTGTACATTTTGACTCTTTTTGCCTTTCAGATATAATTCTATAAAATTCTGATTGCATCAAAGGATCAAGCCCAGAAGTTGGTTCATCCATGATTAACAGATCAAATTCGCCCATCAGAGCGGATACCACTCCTACTTTTTGCTTATTACCTTTACTTAGGATGCCAACTTTTCTATTCATATCTAATTTAAGTCGTTCTGTTACATCATTAACATACTCCCAATTTATTTCAATATCATAGAGTTTCGCAAAATATTTAATTAATTCATTTGCCGTCATATTTTTATATAATCCTAATTCACCTGGTAAATATCCAATACTGTTTCGTGCTTGTACATCTTTTTTTGGTTCAATTCTTTCACCTAAAATTGTAATATCACCAGCATCTTTGTTGAGAAATCCAAGTATACATCGAATAGTAGTAGTCTTTCCTGCTCCATTTGGCCCTAAATACCCAAACCGAGATCCTTCGGGCACTTCAAATGAAATATCATCAACTGCTTTAACTTTTCCCTTGTCATAATATTTTTTTAAATTTTTCACTTCGATGGCGTTCATTTTTAAAATATCATTCTTCATATTTTTTAAAATATATAAAAATACAATCATTGATAGTAAAACACCCTATATAAATGTTCTTCATACAATTTGAAATCTGCGAAAAATTTTTAATATTGGAATATATATTATTAATTAAGAATGTCTGAAATTGATGAAGATTTTAGATTTGAAGGTATTATTCAAGAAATAGAGAAAAAGCTCATTAAATTTATGGTAGGTATGGTGGAAAGGAGTAACCCTTTATCGCCTAAACTTATTGAAATATTAGGGTATCTTCTACTTCATGGTCAGTTAACTCAAGCTCAATTGGCAGAATTAACTGGTTTTTCAATAGGAACCATTTCTTCTAATTTAAATCAGATGATTAGTTTAAATATAGTCAAAAAAGAATTAATCCCAAAAGCTAGAACATATAAATACATGTTTTTAGGAGGAGAAGGGAGTATTGAATCACAAGCGAGTTATATGAAATTAGAAATTGTAACAACTACAATTAATTTCTTTAGACAAAAATTAGAAGAACTTGAAAAATTTAGTGAAGAAAAAGGATTTGAATTACTTCATAAAAGATTACTCGCTCTCTTTAATTATTTCCAATGGCATAAACAGATTATAGAAGATAAATATAAAAAATTAGGAGTGCTGAACTAATTTGGAAGAAAAGAGTATATTTAGCCCAAATATTTCAAAAATTGAGGGAGAAATAATAGAGTTTTTATCGAAATCTCCACTACTTTTTACAAAAGATCCATTTGTAAATCAAATTAGAGCGCTCTTCTTCACACGAAAACATTTAACTCAGAAAGAGATACAGAAATTAACCCAATTATCTACTGGTAAGATTTCACAAGTCTTGAAAACATTAAGAAAATGGAGATTGATAGAGAAAACTTCAGTTTCAAGTACAGGAGAATTTACTTATAGTATGGAATCAATTGAGAGATCTTGCCGAAATTATTTTCACAACATTATAGAAGAAATGACCCAAAGTGTAAAACAACTTGAAGAAATTTTAGATATTCTAAAACAAGAGGGAGAAAAGATCAAAGAATTAAGGGGTTATGATATCATCAGTCATTTAATCCCTTTATTTCTACAAGCTATTAAGATTAATGTTGAGATCATGGAAGAATTTAAAGTTACTGATTTAGGAGAGAATATTGTTTAAATCTGTATTAATTACCTATATAAATCATGAGATTTAACAAAAAAATTTGAGTTATAATTAATTATTTAGCATTTATGGCTTTCATTAAGATTTGATTGGCTCTATCTCTGATTTTTAGAATTTTCTCTGGAGAAATTGATTCTTCCATATGATTCAAAGTTATACTCAGACGTTCTCTATGGGTTACCACACCTAAGACTAATTCAGTGTAAGGTGAACAAGATGGCATTAAAATGAGGTTCTTTAAGATTAAATCTCCATATTTTTCTGGAAAGCTTGTTTTACCAAGATTGGTCATTATTTGAGCCATTGCGAAGCCTTTTGAAAGTTTTTTCTTAACCATTTTATTTGCTATATTCTTTTTATCCGTGATAAACGCTTGAATTTTGTCATAACTTTGTGAAGTAGACGAGATTAAGTGTCCAAAGGCAGCGAAAATTTGAGCATCAAATAAGCTGGGGCTTAACATAAAGGCGTTTAGACTACCTATTAGTGCTTGTTTTCTTGCTTCATCGGGTGTTGCTTTATTGTGAAACCTTTTTGCTGCTTCCCAGAAAGAATCTTTTTCAGAATATTTAAATTTCAGTTGCATTCCTCCTGCAAAAAAACCAACTTGTTCGTCTATAGGATTATTGAGCAGATCTCTTAAATTTACAGCAAATGAAAGATTTTGTAGATATTTTGGAGACTTGGAATTTAATTGGTTTTGAGCAATGGCAAATGCAATAATCAAAGCTGAATTTACGGTCACTCCATTCTTTCGGCAAGTTATGACTAATGATTCTGTAACTTCTTTGGAAAGCTCATACAAATGTGCTTTATAGGTATATTTCTTCCAAAATGCCTCGTGTAAAGCATAATAATCATCATAATCAAAAATTACTTCGCCTTTTTCCCATTTCTTATTGATTGATTTGCCAAATATTCGCATCATTGAACTAGGTTTGATATCCTTGGGTATATTATCTTCATTAATTAATGGTGGATGGGGTAGTAATTCAACCTTTTTAGTCGGATCTCCTAAGTATATCATAATATCTTTTGCTAAATATGCCAGGGACATACCATCGCAGATTGTATGTTGACAAAAAATAATTAAATCTGAAATTTCAGGTGAATATAATAATATGAATCTAATTAAAGGGCCTTTCTCCATCTCTAATGGTATTTTGTGTTGAAGAATAATTTCATCTCTCCATTGTTTATCAGAAATTCGCTTGATTACTTTTACAGGAATTTCTAATGTTCTATCTACTAAAACATAAACATCGTTTCCTTCAGAATGTAAGTAGGCGTTAAGGATAGGATGTCGTTGTTGCATTTTTTTAATTGTTCTTTTCAATTCATCAACAGAAACATTTCCTAGAATTGTTGCTATCATGGATATATTTGAATTTGGTACTTTTGAGTGCACTCGTTCTCTTTGATTCAATTTCCTTTTAAAATATTGATTTTTCAATTCAATCTGTTCTAACATTTTGCAAAACCTAAAAATTTACATTAATGTTAAAGTGACTAGTATTCACTTTCAATAATTGTATATTAACAAAATATTTAAATGTTTTGTGGATCAATATTTAAATAAAAGTGAATAGTTCCCACAATTATGTCTTCTGATAGAAAGCGTTATGCGAGAGATAAGAATGAAAGGATTGCCCTAGTTGTAAAAATCTCACAAGAAATAATTGAAGAGGAGGATTATGAAAATCTTTCAATGAATTTGTTGCACAAACGCACTAAGATTCCTATAGGTACATTATATAAGGATTTCCCTGATGGTAAGGAAGATGTTTTACTGGAAATATTGAAGAGTTTTAAGGATCAATTTGAAGAAAAATACAAAAAATTCGATGATGATAGTTTAAGGGATTTCTTCTTTACATCATTGGATGTTGGACGAAAAAGAAGAAAATTCCTTATTGCACTTCAGCTTGAAACTTTAAAAAATCCAGATAGTTTTATTATGAAAGCAAGAGAATATGTTTCTGATATAGATATCAATATGTTTAAACAAATTGTAGATTATATCTGTGGACATTCAATAGAATATGAGAAATTGTTGGATATGCTAGCAGTATGGAAAGCCATTATACGCCAACATGTAATATTTAGGAATCTTTATGGTTCTGATGAAAAATTCATGAATATGATTATTAAAATAATAAGAGGTTTAGCAACCTAATAAATAAAAGAAGATCAATATTTTTAAAGTATTAATTATTGATTTTCTGGTTTTAATAGAGCTAGAATAATTTTAGTCATCATCTTAACAAATTCTTCTTCAGTTCCAAAAGTACTATTAACGAATATATGTCGGTGAATTAGAATATCTATCACACTGAACACTTGAGTTTCTTTACCATTAAGAACTAACCCTTCCTCAGGGAATTTTTTTAATAACTTACGAATTGGTTTTAGGAAAAGATCAATTTGCCCTTTTAATTGTTCCTGTGTTGCTATATCATCCTTTATTTTCAGATACTCATCAAGTTTAGAAAAGAATTCTGCTTGTATTGCAAGTATAAAGTCACGTTCCTCATGATGGATCTTGACAAGTGCGAGAATTAAATCATTCAATGCATCTGCTATGGTATTATAGTCATTTTCAATTGAATATCCATATTTTTTTAACTTAGGCGTATAATCAGATTTAGATGCTTTTCCTATTTCTTGAAAAATTGATAATTTTCCTTGAGGAAAATGATAATATAATGTGCCTATACTCACATTTGCTTTAGCTGCAATTTCATTGATATGAGTATTACCAAATCCTTTTTCTTTAAATAATTTCATAGCTATTTCAAAAATTTTTCTTTTAGCCGTTCCCTTCTTCATAATTACTAAAAAATTTGATACTTTTAACTAAATAAAGAATGAAGTTTTATATAAGGTTATCGATTCGAGTCGACTCGAAAACTTTAAATATGTTGTGTAACATTATAATCATGAATCATAATTCGAGTCGAGTCGACTCAAATAAATTTGGTGATAATAATAACCAAACCTAAACGATTTAGTATTTCAATTTTATTGAGAAAGCTTATTGCAGTAGTTCTTATATTATTAGTTTATTATAATCTAATATTTTGGTTAATTCTTCCAGAGATTCTTACAAATCCAATTACTCTAACAGCAGTCATTATATATTATATAGTAGGAGCTATAGATATTATGATACGCCCTATTCCAGAAAAAATTAAAATTACAACTGTAGAAAAAGTAATATCTTTAATGGGTTTATTGCAACCATTTCTATTAATCCTTGCATATCTTGAAAATATGCATATAATTACTCCGTTCATATTAATTTGGAATGATCCAATTGTTTCATACATAGGATTTGGTTTTCTGATTATTGGAGGAGTAATCATGATTATAAGCAGAATTCAACTTGGAAGATATGGAACTCCAATAATTTATACAGGAAAAGGTCATAAATTAGTCACTAGAGGATTATACAAAATAGTACGCCATCCAATGTATTTTGGGGGGATTTTTATGATGGTGGGACCATACTTAGCTTTTAGATCGATATTAGTGTTAATTAGTATGACTATATTAAATTTTTATCTTGTAAAAATGCGAATAAAAATTGAAGAAGAAACATTGATAGGAACATTTGGCGATAAATATAGGGATTATATAAAGCGGACCAAAAAATTAATTCCATTCATATATTAAAAGCATAACTATTTCTTTTTTTTTAAAAATTTGTGGGCATTTCGACCCATTTTATTATATATACGGATATCACGTAAAGATAAATTTCTCACATATATTAATTAGTTAAAATTGATATGCAATTACCTATCAGTAAAATAGGTTTATTATTGAAGAGTTTATTTTGATATGTTTGGTGGAAAATGACTACTGAAACTGAAATTACTGAGGAAAATGTTATTCAATACCTTATAGATAGGAGTAAAAGTAAATATGGGTTATTTTCTATTAATTACATATTAATAAATTGCAAAATCAGAGAATTATTGGAATTTATAGCTGATTATGGCATAGAAGTTCCTGAAAAACCATTTGTAAGTAGATTAGAGTATATAAAACTCATTTTAGCGCATTTAACAAATATCTATAATACAACTGATTGGCAAAAAAGATTCGATAATCCCTTGGAATATTGTGGATATGCTGTAATCAATTCGAAAAGATTTAATAAATATTTATATAATTTAGATTTTATAGCAAAGCAAGATTTAATTGAGACATTTGCTGATCACTGTGCTGATCTTGAGATAACCGTCCATAATACTACCTTTGATTCTTTGGCACCTGAAATGGATATGTATTTAACTATCAAAAAATCGAAAGTTAAGACTGCTGCTGTTTTTGTAATGAATGGAGTTAATGCTAATGATAACTCTTATGCGGAAACAAAAAAATCTATAAAAGAAGCAGCTAAGGTTGCAAGTTGGAATATTTTTGTAACAACTCCTATTGGTGTTCTCAAAATAGGGTTAAAAAATTTAATACTTGACATGAATAAATTGAATTGCTGGCTATATGTTGTTGATCCATCGCGGAAAATGGTTTTTGGTATAAATAAGGGAAAAAAGAATGATGAGTTTAATCTTGAGGCAAGGAATAGTTTTATCAAAAAACTTCCCAAAGAACCCATGAGAGCACCTTCACAAGTTATAAAATTATCAGATTATTCCTTTGACGAGCCTAACTCATTTGACACTTATAATTTCAGATTATTTGATATCTACAATGATTTAGAACATAATAAAATGATGCTTAAGGAAGAAAGTCAACCAAAATATTCAAATATATTCAGAGATTTAATAATAATGGAAAAAACTAGTGGAACTCCATTGGTTAACTACGCTAGTGAAAATTTTAAGGAACAAGCATTAGTATCAGGTTTTATAGCAGCAATGGATTCATTTGTAACTCAAATTGGGGGTTCAAAAATGGAAGAAATTAGCTACAAAGGCTTATATGTACAAGCTAGTTACGGAAAATTTATTGAAATAGTATGCTTCTTATTCAAACCCTCAGATTCAAGTTTTAAAGAGCGACTTAATTATCTTACTAATCTGTTTGAAACACTTTATGAAGAACAAATTGATGAGTTTAAAAAAACAGGTAATACGAATCTTTTTGATCAGGATGAAATCCTTTTATTTATGAAGGATATCCTTGATATTTAGGTATAGACATTATTTACAATATAACAAATTTTACATTAAAGTTTATTTCCAAATTTCAAACTTCATGAAAACATTTAAATAATTGTCCAACCTATATTTAATTAAGAAATGACACTTGAAGATAATGAAATAAATACTGATTATCCTTTTAACGATAAATTTCAAAAATATGAGGACAAAATTGTAAAGATTATTTTGGATGTTGCTGAAAGTAAACGGGTTAACCCAAAAATTTCCACAATATCATCTTTAATACTAATCCATGAACGTTTAACTCAAAAAGAGTTAAAACAGTTAACAGGCTTCTCAATGGGTTCGATTTCTACTTTTTTATCAGTTATGTCAAGTACAGGCGCTATTAAAAAGGAACGAATTCCTCACACTCACACTTTCATATATTTATTTTCAGGTAATCTTGAAGACCTCACTACAAAAGGAATTGAAATTGCACTAAACAGTTTTATGTCTTTTGAAAACTATCTAAAAATCAAAAAGCAGGAATTAAATAAATACGTTGAACAATCTAAGAAAGGTGCTAAGCATATTTCACAAAGAATTGATCAATTACTTGAAACATTTGAAATTTATAAAGTCCTATTTCCTGTAATTACAAGTAATACTACTGAAGAAATTGAACTAGATAAGTATATAAAACGGTTCAATCTTACAAAAAGTCCGCTCCCTGAAGTGTTAAAAATACCATTTGATGAGGAAATTTATTTAATTGAAGAGGATATGCATAATCAACTTATCGCTATGTTTTCAAGTCGAGATCAAATGTTCATTAGAATTCTTGGATTCTTTATAACAAGGAAATATCTTACTCAAAAAACTTTGCAAAGGATTACGGGTTTATCTGCGGGGAAAATTTCTGAAGAAGTAAATTTACTATTAGAAAATGGTCTTATTGAAAAAGTTGATGTTTCAGAGAAGGGTAAAATTACATATGGTGCCGATTCTGCGGGAATAATGCTTCTAAAGTTTTCAAGATCTATTATTTACAGAATGGCTAAGTGGGATGAAAAACTCCTAAATCTGAAAATAGAACTAAATCAAAATCGAAATAATTTGGAAAAATTAAATGGATTTTCCCGGATTTATAATATTATAGAATTCCTTCTTGAAGCAATTTCAAAATATAAAAAGTTCATTAAACTACTTGACAAAATCCTTTAGGAAAAAGTCATACTAATAAATACCTTACATACGAGTTAAGTTTCTTCGAGGTAATTTCTGTATTTTGGGGTTATTTATTAGTGAATCCAAAATTATGATAACCTTTTCTCTATCATTTCTTATATTGTCTGTTTCTACATCTATATAATTACTCATGTGATCATTAAACATTTGAGAGGTAACATTGTCCCCTAAATTAGCTATAATTTCTCTCTCTTCAATTAAATTTTCAACTGGAGATAATAACTCAAAATCCCCATTTTTCCATTCATCCCATAATTCCGAAAAAGGAAGGATGTTCAATGTTCTAAAGCGAAAGATTGTGGGATTAATTTCAGTTAAGACTCTTGCTGTTTCTTTTACATGTTCTTCAGAATATTTCTTACCTCCCAAACCCAAAATCACATAT